>CAYMKD010000160.1:0-6248 GCA_964390435.1 uncultured Pseudobdellovibrionaceae bacterium
ATTGAAAGGAGATTTAATATCATTATTTTCTCATTTAAATCATGATTTACCAATTAACAGCGGCAGCTTTGCTGCTCTTGAGGTGAAAACTCCTTTAGGCTGTTTATTGAATGCTAAATATCCAAGCCCTACCTTTAAAGGAATGACAGATGGGGTTGGTATTGTGGCCTCAACAGTACTTAAAGCCTTTAGCAAGATTATCCCGCAACGTGAAGTCAGTCCTAGTGCTGTGGCTGCAAGTAAAATTCAATTAGAGTTTAGTGACAAGCAGGATTTTTACGACATCATTCCCGGCGGTGGTGGCGCGAGTGCTACGGAAGCTGGCAGTGATGGGGTGCTTTATTGGTGGCGGCAAAATTTAGAGCCTTCTGTAGAGGAAATTGAAAGACGCTTTCCACTGAGAATTGAGAGAATTGCTGTAAGACAAAATTCGGGCGGCAAAGGACTTCATTGCGGCGGCAATGGCCTGATTAAACAATATCACTTATTAGCTCCGGCGAAACTCAGTTGGCTACTTGATCAAACTAAGAATAAACCTGTTGGCTTAAAGGGTGGGCAGTCAGGTCTTCCAGGTGAAATACAAATTATTAAAGCTGGAGAAACTAAAAAAACCACTCTTCATGAGCATGAAGGCAGTCAAGAAATTCCGGCTGGTTCTACTTTAATTGTGTTTTCTGCTGGCGGCGGCGGCTGGGGCCGACAAGAAAAACAAGAAAAGGCTGAAGCTTAAAATGGCCATCCAAAAATTATTTCCAACACTTATATATCAAGCCAAGATTAAAGGTGGCGATTTAAGTAAGTACAATAAAGATATACGTGATGAAGTTTATAAGATCGCTCATGATGATGATGAGGGTCATAAGTGGTCAGAAAAAAATTATCTTGGCGGTTACACCTCTTACTCTTCTATTGCTGACTTGCATTTGATCTCAACCACTTTCACTCATCTTGAAAAACTCATCGATGGTCATGTTAAAAAGTTTGCCCAAGCCCAGAATTGGGACTTACAAGGACAAAAACTTAAAATGACGACACTTTGGATTAACATTATGCCTGAGGGCACTCATCACAGCATGCACCTTCATCCTCTTGCCGTAGTCAGTGGCACTTATTATGTACAAACCCCAAAGAGTGCGAGCCCACTTAAAATTGAAGATCCGCGCATGAGTTGTTTTATGGCAGCTCCCCCTCGCAAATCTTCAGCTCAGAAAGAGCTGCAACCTTTTGTGAACTTCGAAGCTCGTGCTGGTGAACTTATTTTATTTGAGAGCTGGCTCAGACACGAAGTCCCTGCCAACACTTCAAAAAAAGAACGCGTGAGCTTAAGTTTTAATTACGAGTGGGTTTAGAAATTACCGCGCGGAAGAAATGTCGCGTTAACGACTATAGGATAATTAAAACAACTGTTGAGCCCTAGAGTACAGCTAGATCTAACACAAATAACTGGAGGATGAGTAGATAGAGTATTACTTATTCAAAAGTGAATCTAAAATACCTTCAAGATGTTCTTTTCGTTCCTGTGAGGCCAAAGCTATATTCCCATTAAATTGTTGTCCAAGTTCAGAAAGAAATCCAACGCAACATTCTGCAGTATACAGGCGAAGTAACTCCGGAGAATAAGGGCCAAATTCATCAAGCAAAAAATCTATATATTCAGTATTTGATTTATCACTAAGCAAGCCCATCCGAGTCAACGCCACTTGAAATAGCGGATCTCCAAAACAAAGACTATCTACATCGACAATTCCACTTAATTTCCCATTAGATATAATAACGTTTTTAGTAGTTATATCATGAAGAAATGGAGTGGCTGTTATTTGCATTAATAAGTCACTACAATCTTCAAGCAAAACACTTACTTTTTTCACACAATCATGACTAACAAAGCCAACGTTTTGAATTCTAATCTCACTTCTTTTCAAGGAGGCTTTTAAAACATCCTTCCATAAATAAAAAGGTGCCAATTCAGCTTCTACTGCATAACCAAATTTCTCATTACTTGGAAGTTGAGCAACACTTTTTTGAAATTTTATAAGTTGTCGGGCTATTACTTGTAATTCATTTTGACTTAGATCATTAACTACATATCCAAGATCACAGCCTGGAAGTCGCTCCATAATAATAAAAGGAAACTCTCCGTTCAAATCAGTATTAAAAACTTTAGGCAACGGCAAGCCGAGTTCTCTTAATTTTTTATTCCACACAAGGGCGCCACGCGTGGCCTCTTTATCTAAAGCTTTTGTCATTCTAAGAACGATGTTTCGCCCATCTGCTAATATAACATCATAAACATAATGCTGATTTCCCGTAGTAAAACGAGTTATCGATGTAATGTCCTCATTCATCACATTTTTTAGAATTTTGGATGCTATCTTTTCATTAGGAATTAAGTTCATATTTTTAATTACATTTTTTTTCGTAAAGTTTTGAAGAACATATATTAAATTAATATTAAACTCCAAAATTTATTTTATGACTTTAAGCAATACCCATTGACAGTGTTTTTTGATGATTTTGATTTTTGAATATTTATTTTGGCGAAGCCCTCCAAAGCACTAGTCATTAAAGCCTCAGCTTGGCTCATAAAGTGATTTATCTATTTTAATCGCTGCTCCTGAGTTTTTATTTGCACTCGCTTATAAGTCAAATAAGAGCGCAAAATCTGCGTTTAAAAATGCATGTTATCTTTCTAAAAAATTTTGGAGGGTATAATGAATCTAAAGCACCTAAATGATCAAGAGCTTCTCACCTCTACAGAAAAGGCAGTTAAAATAGAGCGAGAGGCTTTAACAGTCGTGCTTCATCATTTAAAAGAGGTGGAACGGCGTCGGCTTTTTTCTGCACTTAAATGCACTTCACTTTTTGATTACGCAGTTAAAAAACTTGGTTACAGTGAGCGCGAAGCTTACGCCAGAATTGGCGCCATGAAACTTTTAAATGAACTGCCAGAAATCGAAGAGAAAATTCATTCAGGTTCAGTAAGTCTCACTAATATTAGCCTGGCTCGAACTCTTTTTAATCAAGAGCAAAAGATTTCTCAAACTTACAACCGAGAAGACAAATTAAAGCTAATTCAAAAACTTGAAAACAAATCCACTCGCGAAGCTGAGAGAATTGTATTTGCAGCTTCCTCCCTGCCTACTTTAATAAAACCTGATAGATCTAAAACCATCTCAAATGAGCATGTCGAATTTAATTTTACTGGCTCTGAAGCCTTACAAACTAAAATCAATAAACTTAAAAACTTATTAGCTCACTCGAATCCTCATATAAGTATGGCTGAATTAATAAATAAACTTTGTGATTTAGGTTTAGAGAAATGGGACCCAATTACAAAAAACCAAAAAAAGAATAGGCTATGCCGAGAAAACTCTACTTTATTAAAAAGTGACTCTCCATCGTGCAAAGCTAACTCTACTCTATTAAGAAATGACTCTTCACCACTCCAAGCAAACTCTACCACATTAAGAAGCAACTCCCCGCTAAGCCAACGAAAGGCAGAGTCTTTAATTAACACTCCTCTACTTACCGCGCGGAAGAAGCCACGTGTTAATAAATTAAGAAGCATTTCTGCTGCGACTAAAAGAGCCATTTGGTTAAGAGATCAGGGACGGTGCCAAAACTGTGGCTCCTCTCATGCCATCGAATATGATCATATTCGCCCCGTTGGCTTAGATGGAGATTCTACAGAGCAAAATTTAAGACTACTTTGCAGAAGTTGTAATCAATACTTTGCTATTAAAACTTATGGCCTGCAGAAGCTGGAAAGATTTATTTGAAGAACAGCTATGTCGGATACTTGCTAGAAATGATAGAAGATGGCTCAGTTGATTTGAAGGACAGTTTTTTGTAAATAACTGAAGATGGAAAGATTTATTTGAAAGATAGCTTTGTCGATAGTTTATGAAAATAATAGAAAATACTCAATCCCATGGTCACAATTGATAGTATCGATGGCAGTGATAACTTAATTTATTATGTGAATTGGGAACAATGCAGAAATTAACAAATTCTGCCACCGGCTTCGATCAAAGCTTTTTTGATGCGCTCAATATGATCGAAGCTAGTTGTTTCAAGAACAAAATCAATGCGAGTTTCTCTTAAAAATAATCCTTGCGAAATGCGGTCATGATGAACTTCTAAAATATTTGCACTCTCACGGGCAATCACTTGCGTGAGACGATTTAAATTTCCTGGCACATCATCTACAACAACTGAGAGCTCAACCAATCGGCCCTTACTGATTTGGCCTTTTTCTATGACTTTTGCAATTATATTAAGATCAATGTTACCACCACATAAAAGCACACAAGACTTTTTGCCAAGATCTAATTTACGATTCATTACAGCTGCAACTCCGGCTGCTCCTGACCCCTCGGTCACTGTTTTGGCTCGCTCTAATAAAAATACAATCGCACCAGCTAATTCATCATCTGTAACAGTTACGATATCATCAACAAATTTGGAAATAAAACTGTCACACATTACTTTACTTGGTTTTTTAACAGCAATTCCATCGGCAATGGTCGACATGCGCTTACGCACACTAATCTCTTGCTTGTGAAAAAGCTCCATCATGCCTGGAGCTTGAGCCGATTGTACGCCATATACTTTGCATTGTGGACGAAGTGCTTTAATCACGGTTGCTATTCCACTTATAAGTCCTCCGCCACCAATGGGAACCACTACGGAATCTAAATCTGGTAAAGACTCGATAAGCTCAAGGCCAATTGTGCCTTGGCCCGCAATCACAGCCGGGTCTTCATAAGGATGTACAAATGTGTAGGATTTTTCTTTCTCTAGTTTACGTGCGTACTCATAGGCTTCATCAAAAATTTCACCATGCAAAATCACTTCAGCCCCGTAGCCTCTGGTGGCATTGACTTTATTAAGAGGAGCATGCACAGGCATCACAATCACTGATTTCACTCCAGCACGTGTTGCACTGTAAGCGACACCTTGAGCATGATTTCCCGCAGAAGCTGCAATCACACCTTGAGCTTTTTCTTTCTCAGTAAGTGAAGCGATTTTGTTCATCGCTCCGCGAATTTTAAAGCTGCCGGTGATTTGTTGATTTTCGTATTTAAAATAGATCTCACTGCCTAGAAGTTTAGATGCGCTAATAGATTGGTCAACAGCTGTGTGTTTGATAACATCTTTTAAAACTGTCTGGGCTTTCTTAATATCTTCTAGAGTTACTTTCATATTTGGCCTCGCATGCATATTATAAACATAGAAGCCAAAGAGTCGCTACCAAAAGACAGTAAATCCTCTCAGCGGGCCATAGCCTTCGGCGGGCAGCTGCTCAGAGACTGATAAATCGGCACTCAGTGGCTCTACCTTACTTTCATCAAAGTAATAAAAGGGAGCTAAATGCTTACTACAATGAGTGCACTTTTGCACTGGGTGCTCGTGTCCTTCATTAACCGAGCCACAAACATGGCAACGTCTTATATGAATCTTGCCTTCCACTTAAAAACCTCCACGCCCTGACTCTTATTATTCTAGACCTAGACCTTCAGCTAGTCCACTATCTAAAATGAGATAAACGTATAATTTTACTATTGATTCTGTCCAATGACTTTTCGCATCAGCATTATTTAAACAGTTTCTAGGCTCTTAAGCAGTGCGCAGTTGGATAGCGCTTCAAGATAGATCGTTTCATTGAGATACGTAGTGAGTTTTTTGAGCTTCAGTTGAAAAGAGGAGACAGGTGAGTCTGTTTTACTTCCGCTAGCCGGTTTCCAATTTCCAGTGGCCGGTTTCAAGATACGAGTGCGACAGTTTTTCCATACATAACCTCATATGGGGTTTTAAAATATAAATATACCGAACAATCCAACAAGACGATCTTATAAGTAATTATGCCATTGCTGAACTAAACTGCCATCCATATCTACTTCGCGGCCAGCAATCGATTCAACATAAGCCATATTTAACACAACTCTTTGGTACGTGCGTTTGTAACGAACTTCTTTGTTAAACGCAGCTCTTTGAAATTTACGATCCAAAAACTGACGCAAGAAGAATACACGACGAGTTTCCCAATCATGCGGATCTAAAGATTCACCTGAGATACGGTTAAAGGCTTCGATATCGGCGTAAGCTTGATACACATAAACATTTCCACCATTGTAAGCGGCTAAAGCTTTACGCCACTCATCACGCTCTTCTTTAGTTAACTTAAACCAATCACTATAAGCAGGCTGTTTGCGATCATTAACCATGGCGTACTTTTCACGAATCAG
>CAYMKD010000161.1:0-5161 GCA_964390435.1 uncultured Pseudobdellovibrionaceae bacterium
GTGAATCTTTACCTAATGACATTAAAATTGGCGCATTTACCGCTCTTAATACGGATCGGTATTTATATTACTCTTTTTTTGCACGAGTTGAAGAGCTTATTCGTTTTCGCTGGGAAACTCGAGTACGCGCCTCCATTAATCAAATTGCTGGGCGTGACTTAAATTTAGGCAGCAATACACAGTGGACAACATTACTTGAAATTTGGCTTAGCAACGATGGAGAGTTTTTATCAGCTCATTTAATGAAAGAGTCTGGCATAAAGTATTTTGATCAAGCAGCTATTAATGCATTCAAAGAGGCTCGGTTTTTTCCTAGACCACCCAAAGAAATGTCTGAAGCTGATGGCTTTATTCGTCTTAAATATTCCTTTGTTGTTCGTTATGACCCTAAAGCCCTAGTCTATCGCCGAGACTAGTTATTCTGGCCCCCTCATCTTGATTCATTTTTGTTAGAATAAACTTATTATGCAGAGACTTTTAATTCTTCTAATTCTTAGCTTTACAGCCCCAGCTTGGTCTCTCTATACAGAGCTCGGGGTATCCCATTCTTATAAAAAAACATCATTTGATGAACACAATTATATTGAGTCCCAAGCTATCACTGGATCTATTTCACTTTATTTCTGGGAAAACATTGCCCTTGAATTAAGTTATACAAATGGCATTGCTGTCAGAAGTGAAAAACTACTCACTATTTATCCTGTGCGCACAATTACTCAATACTCTGAAGTTTATGGCTCTGATTTAATTCTAAGCTTTGCAGATCGCAAATCTACTTTCCAGCCTTACATTAAGGGTGGAGCTGCATATATAACTAAAAAGCAAGTAACTCAAGATGAAGGATACCCTTCAACAGAAATTACTCCTCCAGCAGGTGTCGCCCCCAGCTATGGAGCTGGTTTAAAGATACTAATGACTGAGCAGTTTGCTATTAAGATGGGTATCGATGTCTGGTCCACACCAATTGATGAAGATTCAAAATCAGATGATATGGCAGCACGCGTAGGGGTTTCGTGGATGTTCTAAAGTGTGGCCTCATTGGCTTTGCTTTACTTGTTTCAACTGGCTGTCAAATTGGTTATTTATTAAAAAATAGTTATGAGCAGTTGTCTTTGCTCTCGCAAAGAAATCCTATAGAGAAAGCTCTTAAAGACCCCAATTTAAATGAGAAACAAAGAAAAAAACTGCAACTTGCTGTTGAAGCAAAATACTTCGCGCAAGATAAACTCGGTCTAAAAGGAACAAAAAACTACACTAGCTTTGTACTGCTTGATCGCCCCTATGTAACTTATGTCGTCAATGCTGCTCCTAAATGGAAACTTGAACATTACCTGTGGTCTTATCCCATTATTGGAGAAATGCCTTACAAAGGTTATTTTAATGAGCAAGATGCTAAAGACGAGGAAGAAAAACTTAAAACAAAAGGTTTAGATACTTACTTAAGGGGCGTTGCTGCCTACAGTACACTTGGCTGGTTTCATGACCCCATACTCTCATCAATGCTCAACTATAGTGATGAGGATCTAGTAAATACAATTATTCACGAAACTACACACGTAACTATTTTTATAAAACACGAGGCCGATTTTAACGAGAGGCTGGCCACATTTATAGGCAATAAAGGAACTGAGCTTTTTTATTTAAATAAAGAGGGTAAGGATTCTGAAATGCTCAAGAAAATTGCTGACCAGAATGCAGATCAAAAAATTTTCTCTACATATATTAGTGACGAGCTTAATAGTTTAAAAAAATGGTACGAAGATCTCCCTCCAGAACAACAACAAGATGAATTAAGAGCTCAGAAGTTTAAAGAAATCCAAAATCGTTTCAATGAATTGATTGTTCCAAAACTTAAAACACAAAATCATCTTCGCTTTGCAAAAATTAATCTTAATAACGCTAGGCTTATGCTCTATACCACTTACGTGAAAGATCTAGAAAAATTTGAGGAGCTCTATAATTTAAGCGGCCAAAATATTAAGAATTTTATTGAGAACTGCAAATCTCTAGAGAGTAGCAAAAATCCAAACTTAGATTTAGAAAAGCTTGTTGAAAATCTAAAAGAAAAAACCAAGTAGTTTAAAATACTTGGTTCTTAATTTGTTTAAATTTAAATTCTATTTGTTACTCTGCTCGATTTGATAATCTCGTCATACGCTGATCAAGTCTCTCTAACTGGCGCTCAAACTTTGAATTATCTCTTTTGGCATAAACCATGTTTGGTTGCCGATTTGTGTTTGAATCTTTATATTCACTTGCTTGTGAAACTTTATCTTTGTCAGCAGACTCTTTATTACATGCTGTTGCTCCTAGAGGAGCCATCGTTAAGCTTAAGCTTAATACTAGAATATAACTTGGTAGCTTCATTTCTTACCCCCGTGTTGTTATTAGTATGACGTAAAACAAGGGGGGGTTGGGTTAAAGACGAAAGTCTAATTTATTTTCTCTATTTTGATACAAAAACTAAATCATTTTGAAACAGAGCTTCGTGACTTTTGTTTTTTCCAATCAACAGATTGAGTTTGATTTAAAGATTTATCTTCAATTATGGACATGATTTTTTGTTCTTGGTTTTTCCAGTAAGATTCATCTAATTGTTCGATGGGATCTGGCCAGGACTTCACTTTTTGTTTCATGACCTGCAGGTCTAAGATGATTTTTTGTTCTGCAGGATTGCGATTTGATAACCAATTGACGTCTTGGCGACGCCACTGATCTTGAGCTTCCTCGGCAAAATCGATAAGCCAATCTTGTTTGTTCACGAATCAACCTCCATAGAAAAATGGTTATTACAAGCCGTGAGCAAATAAGGCTCTTGCGTGCTTGTAGTTAAATCTTCATAATTTGAAAAAGTTTTTTGGAGCCGCAAAATAGCATGTCTATAATTTGCCTTTGCCGTGTCATAAGGACACGACATAATTTCTGCGATCTCTTTAAAGCTTAAGTCTTCAAATATTCTTAAAACCAATGCCGTTCTTTGTTTTAGTGGCAATTGATTAATTTCAGCCTGCACTAAACTTTTAAGTGACTCATCTAAAAGAGCCTTTTCAGCTTGAGGCAATATAGCCACCATTAAAGTTTCCTGCATAGGAGCTTCGCCACGATGATCACGTAAGTGATTACGAGCTGTATTAACTAAGATCTGATATAGCCAGCTCTTAAAAGAGGAACGCGCGGCAAAGCTATCAATTTTTTGATATGCCTTTATAAAAGTATCTTGCACAACATCCTCCGCAGTTGCCAAATCACGCACAAAGCGAAAAGCTAAACGTGTTAGCCCTCTTTGGTGATTTCTGACGAGCTCAGCAAACGCTTGCCTATCGCCCTTCTTAACTCTCTCAACTAATATCAGCTCTTGGTTAACTTGCTCTATTCCCATACCTTAGACCCGCCTATTGAGTATTTCGGTTAATCGGCTAAAACATTTTTTGAGGCTTATCTTCAAGCTGCTGGTCTGGGTGCTAAAATGCCCCTTCATACACATATTAATGCAAGCCATGCCAAACTAACGCAGGTGGCAAAACGTCTCTAGAGTGGAACTTATAGTTTATATTAGTTGAGTCTGTTCAGGTGGTTACAGTTACTTAGGACAAAGACACGCGGTTGCGGCCGTTATTTTTAGAAGTATATAGAGCTTGATCGGCTCGCTTGAATAAATCTGCCCAATCACTTTGACCTAGCTCACGAGTGGCCACACCTAAAGAGATTGTGACCTTAATATTTTTAGCTTCAAAGACAAAATCATGGTTAGCCACATTCGTGCGAATTCTCTCTGCAATTTCTAGGGCCTGCTTAACTGGGCTACCTGATAAAATAATCACGAACTCTTCGCCCCCATAGCGAGCAAAAAAATCATTAACTCTGACTTGCTTATTCATCACGATTTGCGAAATTTCTTTAAGAATATAATCACCCGCTGGATGCCCATAGGTATCATTAATCTTTTTAAAATAATCGATATCAAATACGATAAGACTTAAAGGCTCATTAAGCACTTCAGCCCTCTTCATAACTTCAGGTCCTTTGAGCATTAAAGCACCTTTACTATGAGCTCCTGTCAGAGCGTCTTTTTGGGACTGTTCGTACACCGCATGAGTTGTCACAGCCTCGATGTTACCCTGCTCAAGGAACTTAAAAATAACATTACCTGTTTTAATTTGATCATTATTTTTTAAACGACGCGGGACTAGAGGCTCTAAGAAAGCTCCATTCACTACTGTTTTATTTGTTGAGCCAAGATCTGTAATGGTTACTTCTAAACCTGCAATTGAAAGCTTCGCATGAGACTTACTCACGCTTTTATCATCTACAAAAACAAAACTCTCAACAGCTCTGCCAATAATATCATTGGCAGATAGAGACCACTGCTTGCCTACATAACCTTGCGGCCCCATGAGCATTACAATAGAGGGTGGCGCACTATCTGCAGCAGCAAGTCTTCCTTTAAAAGTTTCACTTTGTACAATACTGGTTTTATCTAGTGTATTGTCATCGTTATCATTTGCTTGTGACATGTTTGTAATTATAGGGATAAATTTCCAATCTAACAATTACCGTGAAGACAAAATCTCACGGGCTAGCCTCTTGCCTAGCTCCACTCCTGGCTGATCAAAAGCGTTAATATCAAGCGCCTCGCCTAGACTAGCCACAACTAACTGGAAGTACATAAATAGAAAACCAATTTCTTTTGATCCTAAGGACTCAATTTCAATTAAAAGACCGTGATGGTCATTTTGTACAAGGCCTTGATAAGTCGCCTGTCCTTCAGCAGATAACAAATCTCCAAGACTTTTACCTACTAAGAACTCTTGGTGCTTAAAGAAGGTTTTTTCAATTTTAGGCCCTTTTTCACGATCATGGCAGCGCATAAAAATTAAAAACTTGTCTTTTGCTCCATCCATAGTTTGTTGCAAAACAGAGTGCTGATCAGAAGCTCCAATACAAGATATTGGAGTACTCACACGAGGTGCTGGCTGACCTTTACGATCTGTTTTTTTAGCTAATGACTCTGCCCATAACTGTAATAGCCAATGCCCAAACCATCGAAAACTAGGGCTATAAAGCCAAAACTGAGTAATCCACTCTTCTCTTTTAAAACTATCTAAAATTTGGGCTGTTAAAGGAACTACTAAAGATTCACTTTTTAAGGCTAACTCGGCAC
>CAYMKD010000161.1:5171-6170 GCA_964390435.1 uncultured Pseudobdellovibrionaceae bacterium
TACGAGTCCAACAGCTGTCAAAACCGAGTACCGTCCGCCCACATCAAAAGGTACTGGCAGTTGGTCCATTTTATTTTGCTTTGCCCAATCAGAAAGAGGGCTACTTTTTTCTTCTGTAATAACGGTAATACGACTTAAGAAATCAACCCCCTGTTGCTGATAAGTTTGAGCAACAAAATCCACAATTGCCAAAGGCTCAAGATTACTCCCTGTCTTAGAAATAACAAGCCAACCAACTTCGTCAAGTGGCCCTAAATTTTTGATCTGCTCGTTCACAAAAACAGGATCTATATTATCAAATATCGTTAAACGTGGCTCAGCAAAATAAAGCTCTCGTAAAACATAAATACCAAGTGCTGAGCCACCTATGCCGATAATTGCAAGATGTCGATATTTTTTTTGCAACTCTTGCCCTACTAGCTCGGCTCGTTGCCATAAGTCTGATCTTGAAGGTAATTGAGAAAAACCAATATCTTGGCGTTTTAAAAAACTTTGCAATGCCCCTGAAGCTATCGCTATAGATTCTTCGCTCGCTTTTTGAGCTTCTTGAATATTGAAGAACATTAGAATCCTCTCAATTAAGAAACAGCAACGTCTTCTTCAATACGATGATAGCCGCGCCATTCTTTAAGGCGACCACGTGGCCGTCCTCCGTCTTCTGGGTAATCAATAAGAACGTAGGTGAGCTTTGTAATCTTGCCGAGAGAGACAATATCTAAAGATGTGATTTCAGTCCATGTTCCTGTGTTAAAATATTCCTTATCTGAAGACCATTGCCTATACTGATAGACATGAGAGTGCCCAAAAATCACTGTATGGACTCTTTCATCCGATAAAATTCGACGCGCAGCCTCACTTAAGTCAGGAAAAATGGCGCTTTCCAATAATACTTTGATAATTCTTTGAAAGGGCCAATTTCGACGGGGATCTCTTCTAAAAATGGCCTTTCTAAAATAAGCCATCAGACCTAAAAATCCAGATATCGTAAAACAGGTTTCA
>CAYMKD010000162.1:0-6146 GCA_964390435.1 uncultured Pseudobdellovibrionaceae bacterium
CTCAAAAAATAAATTCTATCATTCATTGTGCAGCTAACCTGCTTGTTCCTGAATCTGTGGGAAACCCACTTAAGTATTATGAAAATAATGTTCTTGGTTCCATATCGCTTATTAAAGCAAGTGTTGAGGTAAAAATTCCTTATTTTGTATTTTCATCAACGGCAGCTGTGTATGGTAATCCAAATAAAAATCCTGTTACAGAAGAAACAGAACCCAATCCCATGAATCCCTATGGCTCTTCTAAACTTATGGTTGAACAAATTCTAAAGGACACATCTTTTGCAGAGCCGCATTTAAAATATGCAATTTTGAGATACTTTAATGTGGCCGGAGCTGCCATTGATGGCAGCAATGGCCAGCGTACAAAAGAAGCCATTCATCTTATAAAAGTATCTTGTGAAGCTGCAACTCATCAGCGCAAGAGTGTTTATATTTATGGAACAGACTATTCAACCAAGGATGGAACAGCAATAAGAGACTACATTCATGTTGAAGATTTAGCTGAAGCTCATGTGCTAGCATTAAAGTACTTAGTGGGTGGCGGGAACTCTAATTTATTTAATCTTGGTTATGGTCAAGGGTATTCTGTTCGTGAAGTTATTGAAATGGTAAAAAAAGTCTCGGGAAGTGACTTTAAAGTCATTGAATCATCAAGGCGAGCAGGGGATAATACGGTTATTGTTGCTAATAGTGATAAAGCACAAAAGTTACTTAGGTGGAAGCCTAAGTACAATAATCTTGAACTCATTTGTAAAACTGCTTATTTGTGGGAAGAGAAGCAAAAGGATCTTAAATAAATGATAGTGAAATCTCCTTTAGCCGAAAGGCCTTTTAAAGTAATTATACTTTTAATTGATTTTGTTATTTTATTTGCAATTTTCTCTGTTGTTTTTCATTTACGTATGGGGCAACCGCTTGGAGATGGAGCCTTTAATCCCTTACTGTGGCTATTCGCCAGCATGACTTTAAGCTGTCTTTATGTTTTTGGATCTTATGATCCCTCTCCAGAAAATGTATGGGCTATTTGGGGCAGAACATTTTTAGCCCTTCTGACAAGTTTTGCCTTAATTATTCTCTTTATTTACTTAGCAGCTCAGCAGGCTTCAGGTCTTTTAGGTCGTGGTGTGCTTATTGGTTCTTATGGACTCTTCTTTATTTCAGCGGCTTCTATACGAAGTCTCATTTGGCGTTGGCTTAAGAAGCAAACCAATAAATTAAAATTTCTGCTTGTGACTCCTTATGAGCTAGTAGAAAGATTTAAACAGGATCTTTCAAAAAAACCAATTTGGGCGCAGATGTTTTTTTATACTGAAAAAGGTCTTATGAACTCGGAGCAAGTATCACCCATTGTAGAGTCATCAGATTGGCTGTTACTCAAAAAAAATATACATCAAGATTGGTCAACGGTCATTGTGGCAAGTGATAGTCAGTTGCCTGAGGAATTGCTGCGAACTCTCATGGAAGTAAAGATGCAGGGTCAAAATGTTATGGATCTGACCACTTTTTATGAGAAATATTGGAAGAAAATGCCACTGTATTATTTGCGAGATCACTGGTTTTTGATGGCTGAGGGTTTTCAGATTCTGCGTAATCCAGTAGGTTTAAGAATTAAAAGACTTTTTGATTTATTTGTATCGGCCTTAGCGCTTTTTATAACTTGGCCAATTATGATTTTAACTGCAGCTGCCATTCGTATTGATTCAAAAGGGCCAGCTGTATTTAGGCAAACTCGTACAGGCAAAGACGGCCGTCCATTTACTATTTATAAGTTTCGCTCTATGAAAGTTGATGCTGAAAAAGATGGCGCCCAGTGGGCGCAAAAAGCAGATTCTCGAATCACAAAAGTTGGTAAATTTATAAGATTGACTCGTATAGATGAGCTTCCACAGTTAATAAATGTTTTTAGAGGAGACATGAGTTTTATTGGTCCAAGACCAGAGCGTCCTGAGTTTAATACTCTTTTGGAAAAAGATTTGCCTTATTATAATTTACGTCATTTAGTTCGCCCAGGCATTACAGGATGGGCTCAGATTTTATATCCATATGGTGCCTCGGTTGAAGATGCTATTCAAAAGCTTCAATATGAACTCTATTATATAAAAAACTATTCTTTATGGATGGATTTAGTCATCACGGTTAAGACAATTTCAGTAGTACTTATGGGACGAGGACGCTAGTGAGCTCACCTTTAGTTTCAATTATCACAGCAACATATAATGCTGAAAAGTTTATTGTCGATACAATAGAATCTGTTTTAGCTCAAACTTATAAAAATTGGGAATGGTGTATTGTTGATGATGGCTCTCAAGATAACACTAAAAATCTAATCAAAGATTATGTCAAAAGAGATTCGCGAATTCATTTTTATGAATTGTCTCAAAACCAGGGACCAGCAGGGGCTCGTACTCTAGCTATGCAGAAATCTAAAGGTGAGTATGTTGCTTTTTTGGATGCAGATGATTTGTGGTTAAGCACAAAATTAGAAAAACAACTTGATTTTATGCTGAAAAATAATCATGCATTCTCATTTCATTCTTACCGTCGTATTAATGAAGAGGGTGGTCAAGAAAGTAATTTACTGCAAGCTGTCTCGCAAGTGAATTACAACAAGTTACTTGGTTTTCACGCTATTGGTATTTTAACAGTGATGCTAAAGAAATCAGAAATAAAATCTTTAGTTATGGATAAAGGGCATAATGAAGATCTTATGTTTTGGCTTAAAATTCTAAGAGAAAATAATTTAACAGCATATGGTCTTAATGAAGATTTAGCCAGGTATCGTGTAGTTAATAAATCTCGCTCTTCAAACAAGTTTAAAATTGCCAAGGATGTTTGGCATATCTATCGTAATGTGGAAGCTCTTTCGCTGCCTATTGCAGTAGTTAACTTTTCAAAGTACGCTTTGTCCAGTTTGCGGAAATATGCCCAGTTTTAGGTGATCGTTGATCATCTATTTAGATAATCTGAAATAGGTCAATTCTCTTGCGGAGTAAGTTCACAAAAATAGTATTTATTAAAAAAGATGTGAACAACATATAGAGCTTGAAGCTCTTCAGACCACTTAAAAAAACTGTAATTTGTGTTACTTAGAGAGTCTATTTCATATCCGAGACAAGCTCCCTGATCGTAAGAAAAAACTTTAGAGTTATATTCGTCAAGTTTTGTATTAGGGCTTTCGGCAATTTCTTTAGTCGTAAGTTTTTTTAGAGACTCTTGAGTAGCGCCATCACTTATTCTCATACTGGCATAAAGCTTACCATCGATTTTTTTGAAATAAGCTGTGCCGCCTGGGACATAGTCAAAATATTTATAAAGGTTCTCTTTGCTATTAAATCTTGCAATGCGATAATAGCAGGCTCCCGTAAATGCTTTTTCTAAATCTATCTGTGGCAAATTAGAGAGATTTTGATTATCAAAAAATGTTTGGTTTAAACGGTTTTGATCTGGATTGCAAAAAAGGCCAGGATCTGTTGTAGGGCAAAAAGATTCTTTTTGAATTTTTTCAAAAGGATTGCTGTCATGACAAGCGTTGGGAGTATGTATTTTTAAAGGTGTAAAGGCCGCAGTAGAAATTAGAGTTAATATGCAAAAAATAATTCTGGTAAGCTTCATAAGTTTCTCCCTGAAGAAAAAGCAGAAACGACTAAGTCTCATAGTTTTTTTTGCTGGGATATAAATTTTTTTTCGTCTGAAGGGCTTACAATAACAACTCTTAATCAAGGGCATTAAGAGTTGTTATGGCAGAAGAGTTAAGATTAAATTTGCGGTAAATAATACATCAAATGGCGAGCAGAACCTCTTTAATGATCTGATCTTGAATGGCATCAGTCATATCGGGATACATGGGTAGGCTGATGACCTCATTGGCTGCTCGTCTTGCTTGGCTTAAATCTATATTGGGATTAAGAGTGCTCTTATATGCAGGTTGATCCGGCATAATCATTGGATAGTGAATGGATGTGGGGACACCTTTTTGAGTTAATTTATTTTGAAACTCAGCACGATTAGGGACTCTCAGAGTATACTGAGCCCACACGCTTTGAAAACCTTTCGGCACATGAGGCAGGGCAAAGCCAGGTTTTTTAATCTCACTGAAAGCTTGGTTATAGCGATCTGCTACTTTCTGCCTTTGTTTTAACTCCCAGTTGTAGCGCTCAAGTTTAGAGAGAAGAACTGCGCATTGAATTGTATCGAGTCTGCCATTAACTCCAATACGAGTGTGGTAATAACGTTTTTCTGAACCGTGTTCTCTGATTTCTTTCGTTGCAGTAAATAGCTTGTCATCATTAGTAAAAAGAGCCCCGCCATCGCCGTAACAACCGAGAGGTTTTGCAGGGAAGAAGCTGGTAGCTCCCACCGTGCTCATGGAGCAGCTGCGCTGTTCATTTTGAGTGGCGCCAAAACTTTGGGCGGCATCTTCAATAACGTGTAAGTTATGTTTTTGGGCAATTGTATTAATGGCATTCATATCTGGCATAAGTCCATAGAGAGAAACCGGCATAATGGCTTTGGTTTTTGGGGTAATCGCTTTTTCAATTTTGTTAATATCTAAATTATAGGTAACAGGATCAATATCAACATAAACGGGTTTTGCGCCAACAAGCATGATAGTTTCTGCTGTAGCGATAAAAGAAAAAGCAGTTGTAATCACCTCGTCGCCTGGGCCAATGCCCAATGCCATAAGAGGAATGATAAGAGCGTCTGTGCCGCTGGAGCAGGCAAGGGCATATTTGGTACCGACAAATTGAGCCAGTTCTTTTTCAACCTCGGCAACTTCTGGGCCATTGATAAAAGCTCCATGATCGAGGACTTTTTGAATGCGCTCATCAATTGAGTTTTTAAGAGCTTGGTACTGTGATTTTAAATCAATAAATGGAATGGCCATAAGAAATCCTCCTTAAGAAAACCACATCAGACTACTCCTTATTAAAATTTAAAAAAAGTTAAATTTAATAGGTAAAGGTATTAAGTCTGTGTGTTGCTTTTCCGCCTGAAGTGAATGTGCAGACTAAAACACAATGGATAGTTGCAAAAATAACAAAGAGCTGCCTTGACGCGCATCAGTGGCTAAATTCTTACAAGTATATTGTAGGTTTTGGATAAGTTTAAAATATTTATTGAAGTTTATGGTCAGAGACGTATTAACTCCCATGAAAGCTTACGAAAAAAGGGGGGGCTTATGGTTTTAATTCTTATAAATTTTTTAATGCACTCATTTACGGCGCAGGCTCTTGATCTAAATAACCCAGCTCCAGTTCCAGCTACAAAAATAAGTTTAGCCTGTGTTTCTGAGCCGCAGGCCACAAGCTTTGGTTTTCAATCAGGTCAAGATGGAAGACTGCATGTAACAGTTATTAATCATTTAGGTGTGGACTCCATGCCCATTCATTATGGCATTGTGACCCCTTATGATTTGCCTAAACTTGCAGCTAAAGCGGAGGTTTTAAAAAAATTAGGTGAGCAGTTTGAGCTTTATTGGTCGTTAAAAAATTGTAAGTCAAGAGGTCCAAAGTTATTTGAGTGTTTTGGTGGTGGAGAAACTACAAATATAAATGGTATGGTTGTTGAGCCTTATTCAATCTACACCACCCGTATTACATCTGAAGGTCCATCCGGTATCTATGAGAGGATCAATGTAAACGTGGATCTGACAATAGATAAAAAGACATATAAATTTAGTAATACTTATTCTGAAAAAGAATGCTGGCTTACAGCAGATCGTTAATTATATTTGGCACTATTTTTAATTAAACAAAAACAAACTGTAAAAAAATATTTATAAATGTTTACATAAATTATCCCTAATATAACTCTAAGTGCTATTTTTCAGAGAGTTTTTTGCATTCAAAGAATATTTCGACTATCAAATGAAGAGAACCCCATCGCCCAAGGGCTAATGGTGATCGCGCCAGGATTCGAACCTGGGACCCACAGCTTAGAAGGCTGTTGCTCTATCCAACTGAGCTACGCGACCAAAGTCTATGAAATTGAAATTCGCTACAAAATACCAAAATGAGGAGAGCTAGAGTATCTTGAATACATAGATTCTGCACTGCAGAACAGGTGAATTCTACGAATTTTTTCTTCAAAAGGCTTTGTTTTTACCTTGTAATGCTTTCAGGCTCTGAATCTTAGAGTCAGGACCA
>CAYMKD010000163.1:0-6135 GCA_964390435.1 uncultured Pseudobdellovibrionaceae bacterium
TCAAGTTTAGCTCAAGCCGAGTTGCCTGCTTGGGTCAACGATTATCAAGCAAAAGCTCAAGCCGCAGTTCAAGCAATGAAAGTTGTTAGTTATGGTGCTGATGAAGCTTCTCGCTATTCATTTCAAGTTAACGGTAATCCCAAGTTTGAAACCGATGGTGTTAGCTTCTATAAATCTGAATTTAATTTTGTTGAACTCGATAGCACTGGTGCTTTAACTGGCTTTGAGTACGAAGTTAAAGTTAAGAATGACTACGTTGATAAATTCAACGCTAAATGTAAGTCTTGTAACTAAGTCACTAGGACAGTTCTGTTAGTAAATTAGTTATAAATGACTTACTAAGTAAAAGTTTGCCTACTGTCTTAATTCTGTTTTTTGTGACATGCTTACTGGTTGGTCAAAAAAAGCCTCAAGAGCTTTAAAAGTCTCATCTACAGTTGTGGCTTTAGTGACGCAGCTATAGAGTTCATTACCAAAAGTGAGCCACACGCAACTTGTGCGCACATAAAATCTGAACTTTCTTATTACTAAAGACTCTGAAATAAAATACTCCTGCATTAACTCGAGTAAGCGTTTAAGTGACCTGCCATACTCGGCCCCCTCTTCAAAAGCTGTCGATGGAGCTCTGCCAGATTTATTTGGGGGAGCCTTTAATCCCAGCTTTTCCCCTAATTGCCACAGCAACCAAGGTCTTGCCGTTAAGGCTCTTCCTACCATAACGCTATCACAATCAGTTTGTTCAAGCATTTGCAAGACATCCTCAAGGGTTTGCACATCACCATTGCCAATGATTGGAATACTCACCTGCTCACGCAAGTTTTTTATTTGTCTCCAGTCAGCTGAACCACGGCGCTTTTGTTCCGTAGTTCGAGGGTGAAGACAAATCCAAGAAGCCCCGGCCTCGCTAAGGCCTTTTACAAAATTCAATAAATAAGCCTCATCAGCTTGATGACCTGCTCTTAACTTAACTGAAACGGGCACAGAAGAATTTTTAACAGTCATGTGCACAACTTCTGCCGCATAATTGGCATCTCCCATTAGAGCGACTCCATAATTATGTTTTAAGGCTTTTTGTACAGGACAACCCATATTGATATCAATGGCTTCGGCTCCCCAATCGATTAATTTTTTTACTGATGGCTCAATAAAACTCTCCTCATGACCTAAAATTTGTGGGCTTAAACCGATCTCATCAGCTCCTCTTAAAGTCTCAGGAGTTTTACTTAAGTCCTCTTTTGGAAGTCGACGTGAGGAAAGCATTTCTGTAGGCCAGAGAGTGTAAACCCCTTCTGGTAAGTATTCCCTCATCATCAAGCGCGTGGCTACATGAGATAAACCCACCATCGGTGCTAAGCAAAGAGGAAAGTCGACTTTTCCAGATAGAATTGGGCGCTTATTTTGACTTATGTAATCCACAACCAAGTAAATAACTAAGAGTCCCATTTAAGTCCATGAGAATCAGATACAAATTATAAGCCTTTATAGATAAAATCTTTTTATTAATAAGGATTGCGTCTAATACTTGCGAGGGACCTATTTATCTGCTTTTATTGGCCCCATATGAGTTTTAAAAAAGCACATAACAAAATTGGTATTCTAGGTGGCGGCCAATTAGCCCGCATGCTAGCACTTTCAGCCCACAATATGGGCATTCAACCTGTTATCTTCTCTGGCTTTGCAACTGATCCTGCAGCTCAGGTAAGTGCTGACTGGCGTGAGTGGGACGGCAAAAACTACGAAAGTCTGAAAAAGATCACAAGTGATCTCGAGGTTCTTACTTTTGAAAGTGAATTTTATGATGCCCATCAGCTCTCCACGATAACTCAAGAGCTAGGCCTCGCAATGTGGCCAAAGCCTGAGCTTATGGCAGATCTTCAAGATCGACTTACACAAAAAAAAATGCTGATAACTCATAAAATTCCTACTTCTGACTTTCTAGAGATTCAAAATGAAGACGATTTATTTAAAGCCAGTCAAAAGTTTAAAAAAGGTTTCGTTCTGAAAAAACGCCGTGGAGGTTATGACGGCAATGGCACTTTTATTTTAAAAAACTCCAAAAATTGGAGTAGATTCGCATCTCATCTACAATCTGAAAATTTTGGTTTTATTGCAGAAGCCTTTGTCCCTTTTAAACGAGAACTGGCGATTATGTTAGGCCAAGATCTTTATGGAAACTTTATAAGCTTTCCGTTGGTAGAGAGTCATCAAAGCCAAGCTCGTTGTGATTGGGTTAAGGGCCCTATTAAGAATGTTAAATCAAAAGTTTTACTTTTAAAGTTAAAGAACTTTTTAAAAAAAATAAATTATGTGGGAATGATTGGATTTGAAATATTTGATACCGGCTCTGAGTTGTTAATAAATGAAATCGCCCCAAGGGTTCATAATTCTGGCCACTACTCTATGAATGCTCTTAGTGAGAGCCAATTTGATTTACATATAAAATCTGTTTGTGGTTACAAATGCACTTCACCGCAACTTTTAAGTTCTGGATTTGCCATGGCCAATCTGCTTGGCTTGAGTGAAAAGACTGCTAACTGGCCCAATGACTTAAAAGGAAGTCTTCATTGGTATGGGAAACTAGAAAATCGCCCAGGAAGAAAAATGGGACATCTTAATTTTATATCAACAAATCCCCAAAAGGCTTTACAATTAGCACTTAAAGAACGAAAGAGAATGAAGCTATGAAAAAGCCACTTGTCGGAATCATTATGGGCAGTCAATCAGACCTCAAAGTCATGAAAGCAGCGTTGCAAGTTTTAAAAGACTTCAATGTAGCTTGTGAGATTGAGGTTGTTTCAGCTCATCGCACTCCAGAGAAAATGTATGCCTATGCAGATAAAGCAGAAGCTCGCGGTTTAAAAGTGATTATTGCAGGAGCCGGTGGTGCTGCTCACTTACCTGGCATGGTTGCATCCATTACTAACCTACCAGTAATCGGAGTACCTGTACAAATTGGCTCACTCAAAGGTGTGGATGCTCTTTTATCAATTGCTCAAATGCCTAAAGGTGTTCCTGTAGCAACAATGGCCGTGGATAACTCAACTAACGCAGGTCTGTTGGCAGTAAGGATTTTGGCTCTCTCAGATAAAAAACTTCAAAAGCAATTAGGAAGTTTTAAAAAAAATCAGCGCCAAAAAGTGGCGCTGATGAATAAAAAAATAAAAAGGTAACTGCTATAAATTTTTACTTAAGTGGCAAGGAGCGAGTAATCCCAAGCCCAATTGAGGCTCCTGTGCAAAGCTCTCCCCATGCAGTTTCAGAATCAATAAATTTAGCCAATGGAATTTCTAGATCGCTTCCATAATGTTCATCACTAAGTCCATTCCAAGCCCAGTAGTAACAAGGCCCCATAAGGGAGCCTGCTATATACATTATATCCGGCTTTCCACCCCAATCCTCTATTTCATCAAAAGTTCCATCAACTTGATAAACACCCCGATCTGTCATATTAATTAAATCTCCAACCTCGACATCGTCTTTAGCTGTATTACCCATATCCATCCACTTGCCCCAACCTTTTAATTTTAATGCCCACTTAAGAGAGCGTCCAATAGGATTGATAGACCTTCCCACAAGTACTCCAAGCGAGCTAAAAGCATATTGAACAAAATAATACCTGGTATCATGCGTACCTTTAGGTAGATCTATAAAACCACCGCCTCTTGCGCGCCAAAATATAGCTCCCATGTATATTCCAAGTAGAGAGCGATCTGCTTCTGTGAGTTTTCTGTAGTCCAATTTTGCATTTGGGGCAGTTCTCAGCTTAGAAAATATAGCCCTCATCTTTAAACCCGATGGAGTTTCAAAAAATAAATTTCCATCTGGCATAAATAGTAGAATTGAAGTGGCAAACTGGAGTGCCTCTGCAAATTGATCTAATTTTTCAAAAGGAGGGTCGTAAAGATCAAGTCCAAAAAAAAGCATTTCAGATCCTGGCTGGGTCTGGGTAACTTCACGCCTTAAACCAGATCTAAGATCCAAAATAAACTCCACCACTTCAGCAGAAAGCTGCACAGCTATGTCTGGTTTTTCTGGGTTCGTATACTCTATCATTGGACCAAGAGAGTCTTTAGTTTTTATTTCTAGCTGAGCTAAGGTTTTCTGCAAATCTCGTCGCTCTTTTATTAAATTAGCGTCAATTTTAAGAGGCTTGTATGTATATTGATTATCCGCCAATACAGCGCTCGAAATGAGGAGGCCTAGTATCACTATTAAGTTAAATTTTTTCATACACACCTCTTTATTGTTAGCATTGTTAGCAGAAAATACTTCTACTTAAGAGCAATCTCTAAGCCTGAATAACATAAAAACCGTTCTTATGAGAAAACTCTAAGCTGAGTGTGTATTTTCTTCTAAATTTTGTACTAATTTAGCAAAAATAAAGTCCACGGATTACACTTCTTATTGCCACTGCTGACAATTAAACAATTTAAGGCTATCGCTCGTTAATGAACGGAATTTATTAACCAAGTAAAAAAGGACACCCCTATGATTAATTTAAAAAGTGCATTGAAAGTTCCTGCTCTCTGTTGCCTACTTATGAGTTCCTCAACAGCTTTTGCGGTAGATTCATTTTTTATTACTGGTCAAACTTATTATTGCGAAAGCGACTATAGTGTTTTTACGATTATCCAAGAGGAAGAGGGCTATTCTATTTCCATGGCTTTAGGGTATACAAATCCTATAAGTGAACCACGTTATTGTGGGGGTGAACTTACCTCTCAAGAGGAGAACAAATTAAGCTTTGATTACTATTGTGGGATTAGTGCAAGTGAAGAGCCGGAGGGGTCTATTGAAGTAACTCCATCAGCAGATCATGCCGGATATTTAGATTTTTACAGAGATAGCTATGAAGATGGCGGAATTCTCTCTAAAAACTGCTTTCCTGCAGAAGTCAAAAGAGGCGAAGTCACAGGACGTCCCCTCTGGTAACTCTAAAATTTATTATGAATTTATACTAGCTGCTTTTAGGCGTGGCCAAGCTCTCTCAGCTAGAGCGAAGCCACCAAAAAGTACCGCACTATAAAGCCATGTACTGAGTAGTGTATTGTGGAAAAATGGAACTGCCATTGCAAAACACTCAAGCAAACCAGACCACGTTCTTGGGTAGAGAGTTCCAGCAAGCCATACACCAAAGTTTGTGATTGTGAAAAAAGCAACACTTGATAGAAAACCTAAGAAAGCTGTTTTACTTATATTTACTTTGCCTTTTAAATTCTCACCCATAAGCACTGTGATTGCCAAAGCTGCATAAACAAAAATCATCGTATTATGAAAACCTAAAATTAAATCACTTAATAGCATAGCTGCTATGATCACTAAAAAAGCCTGACCCCTATGTGCAAAATAAGCTCCTCCAAATAAAGCAACCGCTGCAATTGGCGAGAAATTAGGAGCCATAGGCATTAAGCGCCATAAAACTAAAGCAAATACGAAAAAAACTAGGCTAAAAAATCTTAAATTCATTTGTAGGACTCCATTTTTATTTATGTATACTTTAATTAAACATACTTTAATTAAACATTCAATTAACATGCTGCGCTATTAATTGAAAGCTCTTCAATTCTTTAATCTCTATCTTGAGATTTTTACTAAATTATTTGTCAAATTAGAGCAAGTAATTTGGCTTTAATTTGACCAAATTTATATTTAAACCTACAAGTAATTCAGTAGCTTGGGGTGGGTGGTAATGAGAGTTCTAATTAGTAAGATTTATTATGCTATTGCCTTCTGCCTAGCTCTTGCTTCTTGTTCCGATACCAATACCATTCAAACTCGTGATGCTGATATTCCAACGCCTATAGAAAAACCGCAACCAAAACCAGAACCACAACAGCCAGAGCCCCCCGTTACTCCAACACCTACTCAAACAAGCCCTGTTGAACATTTTATTTGTGAGCCCTCGATTATCAGCGCACATATTTTAAGCCTTAAAGGAAGTGATAATGCCTCTGCACTACCACGAGAGCTTCGCTTCAAAACTCAAGTAAATGGCCGTGATGTTTGGCTTAATAACTTAAGAGAGCCTAAAGCATTTGAAAGTAACAAAGACTTTCTAAAGCTTTTTGTGATTGGTTCTGTCAGTGGTTCGAATAATAGAAAACTCTTTAAGGCAAAATATGATTGGCAAGAAGA
>CAYMKD010000164.1:0-6102 GCA_964390435.1 uncultured Pseudobdellovibrionaceae bacterium
GGAGGCTGAGTTTGATCGTCTTGAGTCCGAAGCCCTTGATTTTCATGAAAGAGTGCAAAACTCTTTTTTAGCCCAAGCTAAAGCAAACCCCAAAGCTGGGTTGGTGTTATCTGCAACTCGCCCGGTCCCTGAGCTGTTAGAAACATAACTTAAAGAATTAGTAGGTCGAAAGTGGCTCGACTCTTAAATCAAATTATTGGTCATGAACCCATTTCCAAAGCAATGCTTGCTGCCTTTGAACAAAATCGTCTTGGCGCGACTCACTTATTTGTAGGACCAGCAGGTGTGGGTAAAAAAACCTTAGCTTTAGCCCTAGCACAAGCCATGATTTGCACTAAAAGTAAGCAAGCCTGTGGTGAATGTGGTGCTTGTTTAAGAGTTGAGAGTGAGCAAAGTGAGAGTCTCCTTGTGGTTTGTGCTGAAAAAACTCAAATTAAAGCTGAACAAGCCAGAGGAGTGTTGCGGTTTTTAAGTTTGCAGTCTTTAGGAACTCACCGAGTGGTCATTATTGATGAGGCTGAAAAATTAAATATTCAAGCAGCTAATGCTTTATTAAAAATTCTTGAAGAGCCACCAAAAAATACGTTTTTCTTTTTAATTGCTCCTTCGGTGCGGAGCGTTTTGCCCACAATCAGATCACGAGCTCAAGTGTGGAGATTTTCGCCTTTAACTGTGAGCGAACTTGCGCAAAAGGGGCCGGCTGAGTCTTGGTGTTTAAAGGCCGCTCGTGGCAGCTTTAAACGTCTTGAAATGTTTGATGATCAGGAAATTAAA
This sequence comes from uncultured Pseudobdellovibrionaceae bacterium, assembly GCA_964390435.1. Lineage (GTDB taxonomy): Bacteria > Bdellovibrionota > Bdellovibrionia > Bdellovibrionales > Bdellovibrionaceae > CAYMKD01. Next base: position 775 of record CAYMKD010000164.1, read on the forward strand.
GCCTGGCGTGACTTTGCTGGTCGAACATTGAGTTTACTGCCACAAGAGTCGCATTTATTTTTGCGTTCTGAATGGCAAGAGACTATTAAAAAAAATAAAGCAGGACAGTTTGTAGCGCAAACTTGGGCGCAGCTTTTACGTGATGCAATTTATTACAGTTCTCATTCTCAAGATCTGTTAAATCCAGATCAAGAAAGTTTGGTTGCAGAAATTTCTCAGTGGCCTAAGGCAGCCCTCATGGATATTGCAGAGAGGTCCTTAGGTCTAGAGCCTTCTTTGCTACAACATCGTGATGCGCAGCTGGTATTTACTGAGTTTTGGCTTCACTCTCATCGGCAATTTCAAGTATAATGATTTTATGTGGTTAGATGTACATGTTCATTTAGATAAATTAGAAGATTCTGTTGAAATCAGTCTCCAAAAAGCAAAACTTGCTGGGGTTGAGCGAGTGATTACCATTGGGACTGAAGCTGCAGACCACCCCGTGGTTTTAGATCTTGCCGAGAAGTACTTCCCACAAGTGGCTTGCACTTTAGGTGTGCATCCGCACGAGGGCACAACTTATACAAAAGAAACCCATGACTTTATTGATAAGAATGTCACTAAACCCTACGTGGTGGCGGTGGGTGAAATTGGCTTAGATTACTATTACGAACACTCACCTAAGGAGCCGCAAAGAGAGGCTTTTAGAGCTCAAATGGCAATTGCAGCTCAGCATAAAATGCCGGTTGAGATTCATACCCGTGATGCCGAAGCTGACACAGTAGAAATTTTGAAGGAATTTCACGGGCAAGTTGGTGGGCTGATTCATTGTTTTACAGGCACAGAGTGGCTCGCCAGACAGGCTCTTGATTATGGTTATAATATTTCAATTAGTGGAGTGGTGACTTTTAAAAATGCTCATGAGCTTAGGGATGTGGTGAAGTTTATCCCACTAGATCGCCTGCATGTTGAAACGGACGCTCCCTTTTTGGCCCCTGTGCCCTTGCGTGGGCAAAAAAACACCTCAGCCTATGTGGTGCATACAGCACAGGTTGTGGCCGATCTTAAGGGGATCAGTCTTATAGAGCTGGCAGCTGCAACCAGAGCCAACGCAGCCAAGCTTTTCCCTAAATGGCAACTCTGACTCTTTGCTTCTGATTTAAAAAAATATTGCCTGATCTCTCACGCGATGAGACATAATCAGCATTCTTTTTTTTACAACAAAGGAGTCTTTAACTTGGCACGCTTAAGAGTTGGCATAAATGGGTTTGGTCGTATTGGTCGTGTTTTATTCAGAGCGGGCTTTGATCGCTTTGATATCGTAGGAATTAATGATCTTGGAGATACAGAAACTTCGGCTCATTTACTTAAATACGATAGCACTCATGGCGTTTGGGATAAAGAAATCACATATGATGAAAAAAACATTCTCGTTGGTGGACAAAAAATAGCTAAATCTTCAGTCCGAAACCCAGCCGAAATTCCTTGGAAAGACTGGGGAGTTGATCTTGTATTAGAGTGTACGGGGGCCTTTAAAAAGAAAGAAGATTTTTTAGCTCACACAAAAGGTGGTGCTAAAAAAGTTTTGGTCTCTGCTCCAGCTACAGGTGTGGATGACACTATTGTGTTTGGAATCAACCACACAAGTTACGATCCAAATAAACACACGGTTCTAAGCAATGCTTCATGCACCACCAATTGCTTGGCACCTCTTGCTAAAGTTTTGCATGATAGTTTTGGTATTGATCATGGCGTGATGACGACTATTCACTCATACACTAATGATCAAAGAATTTTAGATGCTCCTCACAGTGATTTGCGTCGTGCAAGATCGGCTGCCATTTCTATGATTCCAACAACAACTGGGGCTGCAAAAGCAGTGGGCTTAGTTTTGCCAGAACTTAATGGTAAAATTGATGGTATTTCTGTACGTGTGCCAACGCCTAATGTGAGCCTTGTGGATTTTAGCATTGTTGCTAAAAAAGATGTGAGTGTTGATGCCATTAATGAAGCTCTTAGAGGAGCTGCATCAGGAACACTCAAAGGAATTCTAAAAGTTGAAGATAAAGAGCTTGTGAGTGTGGATTTTAATGGCACAACTTATAGCTCTATCGTGGATGCACAAAGCACAATGGTGGTGGGCCCAAGAATGGCCAAAGTGATGTCTTGGTATGATAACGAGACGGGCTTTTCAAGCCGCATGATTGATTTGGCACTCTATATGGCTGACAAAGGATTATAAGAATGCATCTTTCAGGTTTGCGTGGAATTAAAACCATCAAAGATTTTAAACTCAAAGACAGGCGTCTATTTTTACGCTTGGATCTTAACGTCCCTTTAGAAGACGGACAGATCACAGATGAAACAAGAATTACGGCCAGTTTGCCGACAATTCGTTATGCTATTGAGCAAGAGGCTAAGATCATCATTGCTTCTCATTTAGGCCGCCCCAAATCCGCAGATGATAAATCAGCCTCTTTAGAGCCCGTGGCTTCAAGATTAAGTGAGCTTTTAAATGTTGAAGTTTTATTAGCAGAAGATTTTGAAGCCGATGGACTTAAAGGCATGCAGGGAAGTCTTAAGCGCGGGCAAATTATTTTATTAGAAAATATTCGCTATGAGCCGGGTGAGACAAAAAATAGCGAAGAGTTGGCGCAAAGACTTGCCAGTGTGACAGACGTTTATATCAATGATGCTTTTGGAGCTTCACATAGAGCTCACGCGAGTATTGAAGCTTTGCCTCGATTGGTGCAAGAAAAAGGCATTGGATTTCTAATTCAAAAAGAAGTGCAAATGCTCGATCAACTCTTAGAGAATCCTAAAAAACCTTATCTGACTATTTTAGGTGGTGCTAAAGTCAGCGATAAAATTGCTGTGATTGAAAAACTAATTGATTTAGTAGATGTTTTTATTATTGGTGGAGCCATGGCTTATACTTTTTTAAAAGCCATGGGACAACAGGTCGGTAAGTCTCTTGTTGAAAAAGAAAAAGTTTCTTACGCTAAAGAAATGATAGCTCGAATGGAAGCACGTAATAAAACTTTGCTGCTTCCAGTAGATCACATAGTAACTACTTCAATTACAGATACCTCTGCTAGAAAAATAACAGAAGGCTCTTCTATAGAAGAAAATTATTTAGGTGTTGATATTGGTCCAAAAACAATTGCCGCATTCTCTAAAGCCATCTCAGGATCTAGCACTGTTTTTTGGAATGGCCCTATGGGTGTCTTTGAAACAATAGAATTCTCAAACGGGACTTTTGCAATTGCAAAAGCTCTTGCTGACAACGAAAAAGCTTTTAAAATTGTTGGTGGTGGCGACTCTGCAGCCGCAGCTGAGCAATCTGGATATGCTGAAAAAATGACTCATATTTCAACAGGTGGCGGCGCAAGCTTAGAGTATCTGCAAGGAGATCGTTTGCCAGGTTTAGAGGTTTTAAGATCTAAATACAGTGGAACTCAAGCTGTTTTATAGTGTCTAAAATAATTTGAGAGAAAATTAAACTGGAGATGAGTGTGAACAAAAAACCTATCTATTTTGCTGCAAATTGGAAGCTCAATAAAAACCCCAAAGAAACCAGAGAGTTTTTTGAGCAATTTTTAAAAGAGCTTCCGGCTTTTAAGCGCAGTCAGGTTATTGTGTTTCCGCCATCAACTTGTTTAGAAGCTACTTCACAATGTCTGCTTGATACAGAAATGTTATGGGGATCACAGAACTGTTACAGTGCAGCTCATGGTGCTTTCACTGGTGAGACTTCAGCTCAAACAGTTAAGGATATGGCAGGTCACATTGTGCTTTTAGGGCATAGTGAAAGACGCACTTTATTTTTAGAAAATGATGAGTTTATCGCTAGTAAAACCAGTTTTGTGCAAAGCCTTAATTTAAAGACGATGCTTTGTATTGGTGAAACCCTTAAAGAGCGTGAGAGCAATGACACAAATAAAGTTTTAAGTAAGCAGCTTAAAGCTGTTTTGAGTCAAAAAATAGACCCAAATCTTCTTATTATCGCTTATGAACCAGTGTGGGCTATTGGGACTGGTAAAGTTGCCAGTGTGGCACAGGCTCAAGAGGCTCATAAATTTATACGTTCAGAACTAGAGCTAAAATGGGGTGCTGAAATAGCAGCTGAAATCCCTATTCTTTACGGTGGAAGTGTTAAACCAGATAACGCCAAAGAGCTTTTAGCAGCTGCTGACATCAATGGATTTTTAGTTGGCGGAGCTTCACTACAGGTAGATTCGTTCTTAGCTATCTGTATGGCGGATTAAAACAGTCTCATCTGTCTCACTGACTGACTAGTATTTAGGCAAATGTTAGAACATTTCGTACCATTCTGAGATTGAAACACTTCAAATGCAAATTAGATAGAGTTCAATGGCATGTTTCTTGGACTACTAAGTTTGTATGAAAACACGTAAGACAAATAAAATAGTTCATTGGATGTGTGCTTTATTAACAATCATTTCTGAGCCAACTTTGGCAAGCGAGCTTATTCTAAAACGCTCGATTTTAGCTCGTAATGAGAATGAGCAAACTCAAGTAAAAACACTTGATGCCGTAGGCAGTCTTGGTGCTGGGAGCCGAGTTAAGATTCCTCAGTCTTTATTAGATCGTCAGTCAGAGCTTGCCAATATGGAAGAAGAAGCTCTTCTTAAATGGCTCTCAACTGCGGGTGAGCTTCGTGAGTTTACAGTGGGTGAGGAAGTTCGTAGGGATTTCTTTTTTCCAGTGGAAGTGATTGAGCCTAAAAACTCTCAAGGTGTGACTCCTGGGCAAATTGTTTATATCTCTATTCAATTTTTAGTTCGTCAAAATGGTCTTGCAATGGAAGTCACAGAGAAGGCTCCCGTTGTAGAGTCTGTTCAGCCAGAGAAAGTAAGTAAACCAAAAGTTGTGCGTGTTGATTATGATAAAGAAGAACTTAAAGAAATGCTAGCTCCTCATTTACAAAAAGTGGAGCAAAAAACTCAGCGTAATTTAAGAAACCGCCATAAAGCGGGTTCTGGCATTGCAAGATTTAATCACAACTGTCCTATTGACTTTAAGTTATTCAAAAAAGTTGTAGAAAACACCAGTGTTCAAGAGAAAGTTCCAGCTGAAATTCTCATGAGTATTATGCAGCTTGAATCAGGTGGTCGTTGTATGGCAAAGCGTACTGAACACAATAGCACTTATAGTGTTGGTTTATTTCAAGTAAATACGGGTAGTAGTTCAGTGCCAACTTGCTCACGTTTTCAATTAGCAAAATTAAAAAATAATCTTTCACTTAAACAACTTCAAAGTGGCGATTTGTATTGCCTTGAGAATCCAGTAGTTAATTTAAGTGAAGGGGCTCGTCTGATTCGT
>CAYMKD010000165.1:0-6097 GCA_964390435.1 uncultured Pseudobdellovibrionaceae bacterium
GGAGTGAAAAAGTTTTTTAACTCTGGTTATGAACCTTATGTTTTTGCTCGTGAATTTTTAGAGCTCATTCGCAATTTTTTACTTATCAAAATTGCTGGCAGCGAAAATGTTGCTACCATTGTCGATTTACCAGATTCAGAGATTGCAGCTCTCACAGATTTATCAAAAACTCTTGGCGAAGAAGACATTCATTTGTTTTTTGATATGACCTTAAAGGGCACTCAAGATATTTCAAGATCTTCAGACCCTCACTTAGTTTTAGAAATGCTTTTACTGCGCATGGTTTCAGCGCCAAGAATTGTAAAGTTAGAGAGCTTATTTAACTCTTCTTCTGCTCAAGCCACACAAGTCGCCTCTACAAGACCACAAAACTTAGCTTCTAAAATCTCAACTCCAACCCATGTAAAACCTGCTGCTAACACTGCAGCTCAAGTGAGAACACAAAATACGGCTAAGGTAATGGCTCAAGCTCCTGCACCCTCAGCTGTAGATTCAGAAGGTTGGTTAAGCTTTATACAAAAACTAAAGGTTGATGAACCTCTTTTAGGCGCTAAAGCTGAGAACCTTTTGTTTAAAGGTTTACTTGAGGGACGCTTGCAATTAGGCGTGCCAGTAAAAATGCAATTTTTGGGTCAACAAATGCAGGATTCACAAAATTTAAAAAAGCTACAAGGTCATATAGATCAGTTTTGGCAAAAATCTCTGCCTATTGAAATAGTTGTTATCAATGATGCAGAAAACGCTGTCTCGGCTCACACCATGGCAGAGAAAAAACAAAAATTGAATAATGATAAAATAAAAGAGCAAGTGGCAAGTCATCCGCTTGTTCGTTCTGCACAAAAAGTATTTAATACAGAAATTAAATCGATCAAGGAGAGCAAATGAAAGGCTTCGGAGGAATGCAGCAGTTGATGAAGCAAGCAAATCAACTACAAGCAAAAATGAAAAAGGCCCAAGAAGAACTCAACACTCGTGAGTACACAGGCACAGCCGGCGGCAATGCCGTACAAATCACTGTTAATGGAGAGTATAACCTTCTCGCGGTTAAAATTGATCCAGAGGTTATGAAATCTGGAGATCATGAAATGTTGCAAGATCTTGTTTTGGCAGCCGCCAACGATGCTATTAAAACAGCTCGTGACACGAGTGCCCAAGAAATGCAAAAACTCACTGGCGGTATGAACATCCCTGGCTTATTCTAAGTTACATGTTGCATATTTCCGCTCTTGAAAAGTTAGTTCATGAATTATCCAGATTGCCTGGCATTGGCCCCAAAACGGCTCAACGCTTAGCTTATTACCTACTTAAAAATAATGATGATCTCAGTATTCGTTTAAGTGAATCACTTATTCGCATGAAAGCTGAAGTGCACACCTGTAAGCAATGCTTTAATTTTACAGATGTGGATCTGTGTCGCTTTTGCACGGATGTTCATCGCCAAGATGACATTATCTGTGTTGTGGAAGAACCTATGGATATTATGCGCATAGAATCTTCTGGGGCTTTTCGTGGCCGCTATCATGTTCTGCAGGGTACGATTTCTCCTCTAGATGGTGTCGGCCCTCAGCATTTGCGCATTCAAGAACTTGTAAACAAGATAGATCAAGGGCAAAATCAACGAGGTCCCCTCGTTCGAGAAATTATTTTAGCTCTCGATGCAGATCTTGAGGGCGATACTACGGTTCTCTATTTAACAAAATTGATGCAAAATAAAAATGTTCGCTTGAGTCGAATCGCTCATGGTGTTCCAATAGGAAGTGACATTGATTATATTGACGACCGCACAATGAATCGTGCGATGGAAAACCGAGTGGAGCTTTAATGTCTTTCATTAACCATAATGCTAAAGAAATTCACTGCAAAGTTGTTTATTATGGTCCGTCTTTAGGTGGCAAAACAACTAACCTACAATGGGTTTATCAAAAAACCGCACAAGATCAAAAATCTAAACTTGTTGCTCTTAACACGGATGTTGAGCGCACTTTATTTTTTGATTTTCTGCCCATGAATCTTGGTGAAATTCGGGGCTTTAATACTCGCTTTCATTTGTACACGGTTCCTGGTCAAGTTGTTTACGATGCCTCTCGCAAACTCATATTAAAAGGTCTTGATGGAGTTATTTTTGTTGCTGACTCCCAACAAGAACGTATGGAAGAAAACTTAGAGTCTCTTCGCAATTTAGAAAGAAACCTTGAGCAACAAGGTTATGACATTCGCGATATCCCACTTATTATCCAATACAACAAACGTGATTTACCCAATGTAGCTTCTGTGGCTGAATTAAGATCAGCTCTTAACATTTATAATTCGCCTGACTTTGAAGCATCTGCTGCTGAAGGCTTAGGTGTATTTGAATCCCTAAAGACCCTCTCAAAAACCATCATTCATACACTTAAAGGCGGCAACGCTTAAAAAAGCGACTCCCCATCCCCACTAATCCATGAACTGAAACTTCAAAAGGTTTTACGCCCATCTTTGGTCGGTGAACATGTTGGAGACCAAAAAAGATTTTACTTCAAAAGCTCAAGCCACTCTTTAACTATTTTAAGCACCAGTAAAACTAGACTTAAAATGACTTTAGCAACTTCTAAAAAACGACGAACTGTTCTGAACAACGGGTGGTTGTTAGTGTCCGACATCTGAACCTCCTAAGTAAATTTGGAGTTTCAGGTTCTAAAAAAGCGAGAATGAGAGAGTCATTCTCGCTTTTTGCATTTTTAATACCATAATATATGGCGACTCTCGCTCAGGTATGCTAGAAGCCTGTCTTATGAGCTATGACTTAAAAGCTGAAATTTTAGAGCTTAAGAAAAAGCAAAATGCTGTGATTCTTGCCCACTATTATGAAGAGGGCGAAATTCAAGATTTAGCTGATCATGTGGGTGATAGCTTTTACTTGGCACAAATGGGGCAAAAAGTTGAAGCTCCAGTTATTCTGCTTGCAGGTGTTGTTTTCATGGCAGAGAGTGTGAAGCTCCTTAATCCAAATAAGACAGTGCTTGTTCCGGATCTTGATGCTGGTTGCTCTCTCGTTACAGGATCTCCGGTTGAGGCTTATCGCAAGTGGCGTGAGGAGTTTCCTGAAGCCTTAGCTGTAACTTATATTAATTCAAGTATTGGCGTTAAAGCTCTTTCAGATGTGATTATCACTTCAAGTAATGCCGAGAAAATTATAAGCAGTATTCCCAAAGAGAGAAAAATTTTATTTGGCCCAGACAAAAACTTAGGTCGCTTTCTTTCTCAAAAATTAAATCGCCCCATGGAGTTTTGGCCGGGAGTTTGCGAAGTTCATGTTTTATTCTCAGCACGCAAACTCTTTGAACTTACGCAAGAGCACCCTGATGCAGTTGTTATCGCTCACCCTGAATGCGAGGATGCTATTTTACAATATGCAAGTGTTATAGGTTCAACCTCACGGCTACTTGAAGAAGTGAAAAATAATCCTGCAAAAAAATTTATTGTGGCAACTGAGACTGGTATTTTTCATCAAATGCAAAAGCTAAGACCTGAAGTAACTTTGATTCAAGCTCCTACTGAAACAAGCTGCGCTTGTAATAATTGTCCTTATATGAAGCTCAACACTCTAGAGAAAATCAGAGACTCACTTAAAAGCTTAAGTCCTCAACTCACGCTTTCTGAAAATCTCTCACAAAGAGCCGCCCTACCGCTGCAACGAATGTTAGACATTGCTAGCGGCAAATCTATTTTGTGGCCTGAACGCTGGCACTAGAAATGCAAAAAGCGAGAGTGACTCTCTCGCTTTTGCTTTTTTTGAGCTTGAATCTCCAGATTTACAGAAGGAGGTTCAAATGTCGGACACTAACAATGACAAGTTGTTAAAAAGAGTTCGTCGTTTTTTAGCCCTAGCTAAAGTGATTTTAAGTCTAGTTTTGCTAGTTCTTATAATCATTAAGAAGGGGCTTGAGCTTTTGAAGTAAAATCTTTTTGGTCTCCAACATGTTCAATGACCAAAGATGGGAGTTAAAACCCTCTGGAGTTTTAACTCATGGATTAAGCAAAGTGAGAGAGTCATTTTTGTCTCAAATTGAGATTTTAAATTTTCATTAATCTAGTGCGTCTAAGAAGATATTTAACTCTGTCTTTTAATTAAAGCTCAACTTTGGTCTGATTTATCCGAAGAGTTTATTAACTCATTTATTGAATACATAGTTGCAGAGGAAAAGTTAATGAAAGCAAAAACTTTAGAGAGACGATCTTCAAGTAGACATGAAATTGTACAATTAGAAGTGGCCTCTATCTCGTCACTTGAAAATTTAGCTAAAATAGCTCGTGCAGGAGTTATTGTAGATGCATCAAAAAATGGTTTTTTAATGCAAGTGAAACGTGAGGATTTAGTTCCTAAAGCACTCAGACAAAACCTCAATATTGACTCTGTTATAGGTACAAAAATTTGTCTTTATTTGCCACAAATGAATCTTGAAATTTCTGGAATCATAAAGCGCACCAAACTTATGGGCAAAAAAGGTTATGAAATCGGTGTTGATTTCTCTGATGATGCTCCTGAGTACTGGCGCGAATGTCTTTTAGACCTTCTACCTCGCCCAGGCGAGCTTGATTAAAGATCAATAAAGTCTGGCAGACCTTTTTTGCTAATAAGAAGAACAGAGTAGTGGGGTGGCAAAAACCAGCTAATAGCTTGAGCAATCCCTAAGTGTTCAGGCTCAGGTGGTGAGCCTAGGCTCTCTATTGAAAATGCTAAATCAAAGTGTTTTTTATCTTCGCTAATAACTAGAATCTGTGGGCGCATAACCCCTTGGTCACGCCAAAAATCTCTTAATACCTTACGTACATAATCAGGCAAATATTGCGGATGAGGAGGCCCAGCCAGAAGCTTTTTAGCCTTAATTTCAGCCGCTCCAGCAATGGGATCTTGCCTACTTGTCTCACCAATGAATTTGCCTGTTTCTTTAAAATTCCAAACCATTCCATAAGTTAATATGTAGTCAGGATATTCAGACTCTGGGTTAATCACTAAACCAATTCCACGAGTGCTCAGCCATTGAAGAACTTTAGTAGCCGGCTCAGTGGCTCCACTGCCAGTTTTAGCTAAAAGATAAGGCCAGCCATCCGGCCCTGGTTGAGGTTGAGGTGCCACAATTTGAATATTTGTATGCGGGAGCTCATTTAAAAACTGAGTTTCCCACTTTTCATCACGCAGATCAGGATTAATTTTAATTAAATCTTCGATTGGCTGTGACAAACTCGCTCCTAATTCTTACAAAAATTAACTTTAAAAGTACCTATCACCTTATCTTGATTAATTCTGCTAGTAATTTCAACCTTCGCACTTAATTCATTCTCGGTAAGATTTAAGATTTCAACTCCACCATAATCAGCATAAATATTTGCTTCTGGCTGAGTCCCTTTAGTGACATCTACAAAAATGGCTACATTCATATCCAGTGCATTTGCAGTAATTTTGTGCTCGCCGGTTGCACTAGGAAAAACCATATGAACCTTTAAATCAGAGCCTGCCGTTAATTCGCACGGGTTTGCAAACTCTTGGTTCCACAACTCAATAAAAACTCTATTTGTTTCATCTGCTGTGGCACGACCGCTTTTAAACTCCCAAGCCACATCACTGATAACCCCTTGGGCCACTTGATCTGGTATTGCCTTTGAGTCCCAGTTATTTTTGCCTTTGCCCTTGTCTGTTTTGTCGCCGTCATCATCTTTGCTGCAAGAAGTTAATATCATTGTAAGCGCCATGATGGATGCTAGCCAAAATTTCATGCTTTAAGCCCCTTAAATATTATTTCAATAAAAGAATATCAATCTGAGCGATAAAGTCGAGCTTCTAGCAGGGATTTCATCTTGCGTTATAAGGGAAGGCTTGCTAATTTTCCTATCAGTTTAAATCCAATGGGGGTGTAGCTTAGTTGGTTAAAGCATCCGGCTCATAACCGGAGGATCCGGGGTTCAAGTCCCTGCGCCCCTACCATTAAAAAACCCACGTCCTAACTTAGACAGACGCACAAACTCTTCTTTATCAATAATCACTTGTTCAATATGTTTATTTTTGGTTCTACTCGGTTCGTGGTGGGTAATTTCAAAAAGTCATTTAAGCACAAGCATT
>CAYMKD010000166.1:0-6046 GCA_964390435.1 uncultured Pseudobdellovibrionaceae bacterium
ATCGCCGCAGAAGTTGGCACCATGCAGATCACAGAACAAGTGGATGCCCTGAAGATGTTGGGCATTGAGCCTGTGCAATTTCTTGTTGTGCCAAGACTCATCGCTTGTGCACTGGGTGGGCTCATGCTGACCGTGATTGCAAACATTGTTTGTCTTTATTGTGCCATGCTTGTGAGTGAAGCTTATTTGGGTTTTACAAGTGGTTTATTCTTAACCGCCATGAATCGTTTTGTGGATTTTCAAGATATTATTTTTGCGGGTATTAAGGGCCTTCTTTTTGGTGCAGTTATTCCACTAATAAGCTGTTATTATGGTTTTCGATGCCAGGCAGGGGCAGAGGGTGTGGGGCAAGCAACAACAAAAAGTGTGGTAACCTCATCTGTTGTTATAATCGTTTTGGATTTCGTTTTATCTTACATTTTTTCGCATTTTTACTAATCGCTTTCTTGCATCTGTAAAAATTCACTTCTAGACTAAGCATGTCTTAATTTATTATGAATATAAATGGCAGACTGAATTTGCGTGGAAGGTTTTAGGATGAAGGTCGAAACTAAGGTTGGTTTATTATTTGCGCTGTCTATTATATTAGTGGCTCTTCTTGCTTATTATATGGGAGCCTTAAATCCATTCAGCAAAGCATATGAGCTCAACATAATGTATAACTTTGCTGGCGGCATTGAGGTGGGTTCTCCTGTAAGAGTGATGGGTATTAAGGTGGGTAAAGTTAAAAGTATTGATTTTGCCCCGGATATGAAAACAGAGCAGGGTGAAGAGGTTAAACTTCTTGTTCGTATTGGAGTTGAGAGAAAAGCATGGCCAACAATTCGCAGTGATTCAAAATATTTTATTAATCTTGCTGGAGTTATTGGCGAGAAATTTTTAGAAATTACACCGGGCTCCTTAGCCTCGGGTGAGCTTACTCCGGGGGATTTCGTACGTGGTGAAGACCCACCGAGAATCGATCAGCTTATTTCGCAGGGCTATGGTCTTGCTGGCAAAATATTAGAGGTTGTAGAAAAAAACGAGGGTTCAGTTACAAGTTTAATTAAACAGCTTGATGGCTTAGTTCTTAACTTTAACAAAACACTCACTTTATTAGATAAAACCACAAAAAATAAAGACACAAGTAAGTTTATTAATAATATGATTCAAATTTCAGATGATTTAGCATTTTTTACTGCAAGTTTGCGCAAAGAGGATTCACAAAAGACTTTTGAGCTACTAAAAAGACTTATTGGTCGACTTGAGTCTTTAGATGGTCCTGCGATTCGCAAGTTTTTACAAGAAGAAGGCATTCGAGCTAAAATGTTTTAGCTTAAAGGAGATTTTATGCGAGTATTGATTTTAAGTTTTATTGTACTAGCGACCTCTTTGGCGCAAGGGGCAATTTTAATAGAGGATGGTAATCAGCCTCTTAACTCAACTCCAAGCTCAACAACACGTGCTAACTCTCAAAGAGTTTGGCTACAATCCGTAAAAAATACTGAGTTTAGTTCTAGTTATGATTTTCGTGCGCAAAGACGAGCAGGAATTGGTTTTCTTGCTGCAGGACAAACAGGCTTAGCAGGAATAAATTTAGAGTTAAGTTTTACACCAGAGCAAGCTGTTGTTGCTGGTTTTGGTGGCGGAAAAGGATTTCAATCTTTTGCATTTCAATGGAAGAGAGTCTTCAATGCGAGAAGCTTTGCTCCTTATTTTTCTGTTGGTTATGCCCATTGGTTTAATTCGGCAGCGCGACAAAAAAAAGAAGCTAGTGATGGAATTTTAAATCGCTATTTAACAGATGATGAAAGAGCCAGTGGGATTTTTGCAAAGGACTTCTTTGCTCCTGCTGCAGGAATTCAATACTACCAATTAACGGGTCCTTATGTTGGAACTTCCTTTTTTGCTGAAGTGATGATGCTTGCAGATATGGATCGTTGGATTGCGGCTCCTACGGGAGCTATTGGTGTAAACTACTATTTTTAATTTAAAAAACACTTCAGCAAGCTTGTAAACAATCGTTAGCTATAATTATTTGCTTGTGAGCTCTATATGAAGAGCTATCTTTGTGCTTTTAAGCAAAAAAAAACCCCCGGTTGTTAAGACCGAGGGTTTCATGCTTTTCAGCTAGCAAACTACTTCTTTTTAGTAGCTTTTTTGCGTGTAGCTTTTTTGCGAGTTGTTTTCTTAGTCGCTTTCTTAGCTGTTTTTTTAGCAGCTTTTTTTGTAGCTTTCTTTTTTGCCATTGCTCCTCCTAGGATGCAAACGTTGTTGTTAACGAAACTTCTTTACTAATAAGTCTTAACGATGTGACTCTGATCGTCAACCGAAAAAAAATTCTTTAGCACTTTTTTTGCATTTTTTCTTTGATGGAGGTCAAAGAAATGTATTTGTGGATGCTAATTTCGCTTATCGGATGCACTTTCATGAGCCGGACACTCTTGAAAATGCATCGACAAAAGATAATTTCAAAAAATCAGCTGACAAAAATTGGCACTGTCTCAATTTTTATCTTTATGTTGATGATGTTTTTGTTTCGCACACAATTTTTTCTAATTTGGTTGATCTCTTTAATTATGGTTATCCTTCTTTTCCTTGCTGCGCGCGGCTTGTACGGCTATCGACGTTTGCAATTTGAAAAATCAATTGTACTATTTTTGGATCAAAAAATCCTTGGAATGCAGTCAGGAAATTCTTATCGCGAGAGTTTTCGACAAGCAGTTGAGCAAAGTGCTCCTTTGGTTCGCCCATATTGGCAGGAAATTTATCAGATTGTGGTTTTTTCGCAACAAAGCAGGGGGCTTAGCGAGCCCTTAATGAGCGAATTAACAAAAGAATTTTGTTTAATTGATAAAAGCAGCCATAAAAATATTGAGCGTCTGCAATTTTTTCGCCGTCAACTAAGATTGCAACAAAAGTTTCGACATAAGTCTGGCCAAGCACTCATGCAAATACGAGCGCAATCACTATTAATGAGTCTTATTTTTATCGCATTGATTGTTTTTGTTGGCCAAAATTTTGGTTACAAAGAGCACATACAGCTACTTTTACCTGCAACTTTTTTATTTTTGCTTGCCTCTATTTGGATTTGGCGTGCAGGAAGGGTTATAAAATGGCAAATTTAGCTCCTCCTCTTGAGCTTTTATTATATGTGCGTCGCTCAATAGAGAATAGTGAATCAATAAAGTCTGGAATAATTAATTATTTGCAAAACTCGAGTGGATCATTTGTTAGTGAAGTGGCTTGTTGGCTTCGTTTGCAAGAGCAAGAAAAAATAAACATAGTAGGAGTGCCGTCCTCTACCATTTATAGACAAAGTTTACTTAGCTTGCTTGAACAAGGTTTAAAGGGGCAAAGCATCTACAAACAACTCATCAATTTAGAAGACGAAATGGTTCAAGCCTGTGAGCAAGATTTAGAGAAATTTGTTGCACAATTGCCATTTAAAGTTTTACCCGCACTCATGTTGCTACAGTTTCCTGCCTTTTTGATGGTTCTTTTGGGGCCTCTTGTTAAACATTTTTTAAACTCATTGGGAGCTTAAATGAAAAAAATAATTCTATTTTTGTCTATTATTACTCAAACCTGCTTGTCGGCGCAGGTGGATTTTTGGCAAAAAGACTATAGATCTGAGCAAATTTCCCTTTTATCAAAGTCTGAGAGTATGAATTTGCAAAAAAATAGATACATAGTAGAGCAGATCGAGACATTGCAAACACAATGTCAGACTCAAATAAGGCGTCGATGGCTGCCTCTGAGTTGTATTAATATGCTGACATTGCTGCATCAGCTTAACTGGATTGATTCACAAGAGGAGCTTCAAGCGGAAAAAATACTTGAAGCGAAGTGTTTAATATCTGTTGAAAATTTAAAATCTCCTTTAGAGAATGAAAAAATTGAAAATTTGCCACAACTCTGTCGCAAACGCTTAATTGAGTTAGAGCAAGAGCGTGATTACGCTAGCCAGACTCGTTTCTAGAAGATATATTAGGACAGATTTTCGGAGGAGCCATGAGTCGCCGCGCGTTATCAGATTCGAATCTGCGGATTAAAAATCTTCGCCTTTTAGTAGAGGAGTTATTAAAAAAAACTCCCGATCAAAATAAAGTTAAAAGTCTTATGGAAACATCAAAGCTTGCATATCATGCTGACAGTTGCGTGCAAATGGAAACAGTGCTGCAGGCTCTAACCGAATTACCAAATATACGTAAATTAGAAATTGAAACCTAGGAGTAAAGGCAATGGCGCAAATTTTTAACTCTATAATCGATGCAATTGGCAACACACCAATTGTAAAACTTCAGCACTGTGTGCCTCAAGGGCCTCACACTTTTTGGGCTAAAATAGAATATATGAACCCAGGTGGAAGCGTTAAAGACCGTATTGCCGTCTCTATTATTAGTGAAGCAGAAAGACGTGGAGATCTTAAAGCTGGCGGTACAATTATTGAGGCAACTTCTGGTAATACAGGTCTAGGTTTGGCTATGGTTGCTGCTGTTAAAGGGTATAAGTGCATTTTTGTAATGCCAGATAAAATCAGTGAAGAGAAGCGGGCGATTTTAAGAGCTTATGGTGCAAAAGTTGTAATTACACCGACAGCTGTTGAGCCAGATGATCCACGCAGTTTTTATTCGGTAGCAAAAAAGCTAGTTGAGATTACGCCAAATGCTTTTTATGCCAACCAATATCACAACGCGGATAATCCAACACAACATTTTAATACAACGGGTCCAGAAATCTGGGAGCAAACTGGTGGAAAAATTGATGTCTTTGTTGCTGGAGCAGGAACAGGCGGGACTATTTCTGGTGTAGGTCGATATTTAAAAAAGCAAAAACCAAGCGTTAAGATTGTTTGCCCTGACCCAGTTGGAAGCATCCTATACGATTTATTTTATCATAAAAAAGTTATTGATCCGCCAGCAGCTTATAAAGTTGAAGGTGTTGGCGAAGACATGTTGCCAGAAAATGTCCACATGGATGTTATTGATGCCTTTGTAAAAGTTGAAGATCGAGAGTCTTTTTTATTAACTCGAGAGCTAGTTGCTAAAGAGGCCCTTTGTGTTGGGCCATCATCAGCCCTGGCACTGGTAGGAGCCATCAAGTTTTCAAAAACTCTAAAAGAGCCCTCTAATATATTAGTGATGATGGCAGATAGTGGTAGATCTTATTTAAGTAAAGCCTTTAATGATGCTTGGATGCGAGACAATGGTTTCTTGCCATCTATATTGAAAGCCCACACAGTTGCAGACCTTCTGCAGAAACGTCAAAGATCTGACAAATTAATTTCTGCTCAAGTAGGCGACTCTATTTTACAAGTAGCCACTCAGATGCGTGAGCATTCTATTTCACAAGTGCCGGTTTATTCAAATGGACAAGTCATTGGTATTATAGATGAGTCAGACCTTATTGAGCCAATTATCAAGGGCTCTTTAAAACCAACAGAGCCGATTATTCACTTGGTGAAGGGAACAATTATTTGGGTTGAAATGCGTGATGATTTAGATCGCCTTAATGAATTGTTCAAAGAAGGCTACGTAGCTTTAATTAAAGAAGCAAATAATGTCCATATTATTACGCGAATTGATTTGTTAGATTTTGTTGGCACTACGCCACAGCCAAGCTAAGGGAGCTTTAAAATGTCTAAAGAGACTAAAAATTTTGGTTTTGCAACACGCGCTATTCATGCTGGTCAAGAGCCTGATCCAACAACAGGAGCTATTATGACTCCTGTTTATTTAACGTCGACTTACGTACAAAGTTCTCCAGGTGTTCATAAAGGATATGAGTATAGTCGAACCCATAATCCAACACGCAAAGCTTTTGAGCAGTGTTTAGCAAGCCTTGAAAGTGGTCAATTTGGTTTTGCTTTTGCCTCAGGTTGTGCGGCAACGACTACGATTATGCATCTATTAAATAAAGGGGATCATGTTATTGCGGGCGATGATATGTATGGTGGTACATTTCGTCTATTTGATAAAGTATTTAAAAATAGTGGTATTGAGTTTTCCTATATAGATCTAACAAAAATAGAAACTCTAGAAAAAGCGATTACTCCAAAAACAAA
>CAYMKD010000167.1:0-6041 GCA_964390435.1 uncultured Pseudobdellovibrionaceae bacterium
CCTTGGTGTTGTTCGCTAATTGCTTTAATGGCACCCAGAGGTGTTGCATGATCAACTCCAACATCACCAAGCTGCTTACCTTTTGATAAAATATCTTTGCACTGATGATCATCCCATTCAATAAGTTCGCTACAGGCTTTATTCACATCTGCGAGCTCGAGATCTGCTTGAGAGTCCATAGTTTCTTCACCAGTAAATATACGGATGAGTTTTTGTGCTTTAGCTTTGTATTTTTTATTTTTTTCTAAAACTTCAGAGCTAATTGGTCTCATAAAAATACCGGCTTCATAAGGCTTGCCAGTTTCAAGATCATAGAGATCTACTTGTTTGCTCGCATCTAAGATAATTTGTGGGCCAAGAGAGGCTCCTTCTCCATAAGAGGTTGTGACTTCCCAAGGAACAGGCAAGAGAACAATCTTAGAATCTTCCTCATTAAAAGGTAGGCCAAAAATTCCGTCAGCCAAAGCAACACTATTGGGATCAAATGAACTCACAAGCTTCTCCTTTTTCTAATTGTCTCTACACGTATATCTGTTTAATAGTCACTCAACAAGAATGACTTTAACGCTAGGCCCCCTTAAGGCTATGTGCTTGATTATTTTAAATGCCTGACTGAAATTTAAACACAGCATTACGGGAGGACATCGATGAGGTTTTTAGTTCAAACTTTATGTCTATTTTTAAATCTTTTTTTAATTTCAAACCTTGCAGCTGCAGAAACAAGCACGCCTGAAATCGGCGGAAGCTTTGTATATCAAATGAAATCTGAACCAACTACTATTCATCCTATTACAAGCAGAGATGCTGATTCACAGCACATTCACAAGTTTATATTAGACACTTTACTTAAGCATGATATTGACACTTATGAATGGAAGCCAGCTCTAGCAGAACGTTACGAAGTTACTAAGGATAATAAAGTATTTACTTTTTATTTACGTAAAAATGCAGTTTTTCACGACGGCAAACCTGTAACTGCAGAAGATGTAAAGTTTAGCTATGAGGCTATTTTTGAGCCTGCTTACAATGCAGTTCACTTGCAGTCATATTTCGAGGGGATTTCCAAAGTAGAAGTGATCGATCCACACACAGTTCGATTCACTACAAAAGACACTTACTTTAAAAACTTTGAAGTTTGTGCTGGTTTTTTGCAGATTCTGCCAAAACATATCTATAGTGACGTCGCTAAATCTAAAAAAATGAATAAAACTCTTGTTGGTGCAGGCCCTTATGTGCTTGAAAAGCATGATCGTGGCCGACGTATTGTTTTAAAAAAATTCGACAAATGGTATGGCAATGAGTTACCTGAATACAAAGGCATGTATAACTTTGATCAGGTTACATTTCGCTTTGTGAAAGATGATAATCTAGCCGTTGAAATGATCAAAAAAGGAGAGATTGATTTTATTTTTCCTATGACAGCCGAAGTTTTTGTAAAAAAGACCCAAGGAGCTCCATGGGGCACTAAAGTTATTAAATACAAAGTTGAAAATGCGAGTCCTAAGCCATATGGATATATTGGCTGGAATTTCCGCAAAGAGATGTTTCAAGATCGCAATGTCCGTTTGGCTCTAAATTATTTAATGAATCGTGCAGAAATGATTAAAAAGTTTCGTTACGATTTAAGTATTCCAGCAACAGGACCACTATATCAGCAAAGTGAATATGCATCTCCAAATGTAAAGCCCATTCCATATGATCCTAAAAAAGCTAGCGAACTTTTAAGTAAATCAGGCTGGGAGGATAAAAATAAAAACGGTATTTTAGAAAAAACAATGGGTGGCAAGCCGGTAGAATTTAAATTTACGCTTATCTATTCTAATAAAGACACAGAAAAATATTGGAGTATGTATAAAGAGGATTTAAAAAATGCAGGTATTGATTTGGAGCTTAAATTCTTAGAGTGGAACTCTTTTTTAAAACTTTTGGATGAAGGGGATTTTGATGCTGCAGCTCTAGCTTGGGGGGCGGGCTCTGTAGATTGGGATCCAAAACAAATTTGGCACTCAGATAGTGCCACTGTAGGTGGTTCAAACTTTATTCAGTATAAAAACCCAGCGGTAGATAAACTCATTGATAAGGCTAGACTCGAAAATAATAAATCAAGGCGCATTAAAATTTTACGAGAAGTTTATGAGAAAATTGCCTATGATGCTCCTTACTTATTTTTATTCAATGAGCGCTTTGATCTCTATGCAGCAACAGCGCGAATGGGCAAACCCAAAGACACTTTTAAATATGCTATTGGCAATGAGTATTGGTGGATGATGAAGTAGAGCTTTAGATGCTTGGACTTATTTATTCTGGATCTTCCAGATAAGTATAGCCGTCTAAACCTTCTTCATAGTGTTTAATGAGAAGTTTAGCCTCTTGTTTGCTGATGGAGCCACGGTTAATACTTTCTTCTGTTGCTTGGCGAACACTCTCAATCATATTTGCTCTACGATACTGTACATAACTTAGAACTTCTGTGACAGTGTCTCCAGGAACATAGTGATCAATCGTGTAGCCAGCTTCACTTAAAGAAATATGAACGGCATCTGTGTCACCAAATAGATTATGCAAGTCACCTAAGATTTCTTGATAAGCTCCAGTTAAAAATACGCCAATATAATATGGATTATTATTGAGCTCATGCACTTGAATGGTTTTTTTGTAGCCACCATTTTCAGTATCAATGAACTTTTCAATTTTACCATCAGAGTCACATGTTAAATCTGCAAGAGTTGCTTGTCTGTGGGGCTCTTCATTGAGTCGATGAATAGGCATGACTGGGAAGAGCTGACCGACAGCCCAAGAATCTGGCACAGATTGAAACACAGAGAAGTTACAGAAGTAGGTATCACAGAGTTCTTGCTTGAGAGTGGCTGTGATATCATCTGTATCTGGAACATTTTTAGCAATCTTGATCATTTTGGTAGCGATTGCCCAATACATAGTTTCAGCTCGAGCTCGCTGCTCGAGGCTTAAAACGCCATATACAAAAAGTTGCAGGACCTCTTGCTTTGTTTGAAGCAAGTCATTGTAGCACTCATTGATGTTCTCTGGATTTACCTTTTCATAGATGTAAGAGAGGTCCTGCAGAATTTGGTGATCTTCGCGAGTGGCCACTGGTGGTGGCTCATGTCTGGTAAGATCGTTAATGCCTAAGACATTAAAAATCAAAACCGAGTGATGGGCGACTAAAAAGCGCCCGGATTCAGTAACAATATTTGGATGTGGAACTTGCTTTTCGTCACACAACCCTTGAATTGTTGAAACAACGTCGTTGGCATATTCTTGCTCGCTGTAATTAATAGAGCTATCACTATTGCCTGTGCCATCATAATCAACGCCCAGTCCGCCACCAACATCCATATAGCTAAGGCCTGTAGCGCCCATTTTATATATTTCAGTATAAAATCTGGCGGCTTCTTTTAAAGAAGATTTAATGCAGTTGATGGCTGGAATTTGTGAACCAATATGAAAATGTAAAAGCTCTAGGCAATCCAGCATATTTTCACGACGGAGAAGGTCAATTCCTTCTACTATTTCAGTAGAGGTTAGACCAAATTTTGAACGAGCTCCTGATGAATCAACCCATTTACCAGCCCCTTGAGTATTGAGTTTGGCTCGAAAACCAATTTTAGGGCGAGCATTGAATTTTTTAGCAGATTCAATAATCATGCTCAGCTCAACCATGCGATCTACAACGATAATGGTATTGCGGCCAAGTTTTTGCGAGAGAATCGCTGTTTCAATATACTCAGTATCTTTAAAGCCATTGCAAACAATCACAGCATTGGGAGTGTTCATAAGAGCTAAAACAACAAGAAGCTCAGGTTTACTACCGCACTCAAGGCCCATGCCGTACTCACGTCCGTGTTTCACAATTTCTTGGACAAGTTGACGTTGCTGATTAACTTTAATTGGATAAACACCACGGTAGCTAGCTTTGTAGCCGTATTCTTGAATAGCATTATTGAAACAATTATTTAAAAGTTCGACGCGAGATTTTATGATATCTGGGAAGCGAATCATAATTGGGGCGCGAATTCCGCGATCGAGTAAATCTTGAGTGAGCTCAAATAAGTCAAAACTTGCTTTTTTAGGTCCATGAGGACTTACGCATACGTTGCCATTTTGATTTATTTGAAAATAATCATTACCCCAAGATTTAATGCCGTATAAATCAGCACTTTTTTCCGAACCCCAATCTGACATGAACTTAGCCCTCACTTCACAATCAAGTTTAGAATTCGACCAGCTTTGTAAATCACTTTAGACGTTGGTTTGCCTTGGAGGGCTTGAACGACTGCGTTTACTTGCTTTGCCAAATTAATGGCTTCTTCTTCGCTGGCATTTGGCGCAATGTCAATAGTTCCTCGTGTTTTTCCATTAACTTGAACCGCTAAAGTAATCATATTATCAACAAGTTTACTTGGATCATAGCTTGGCCAGCTCGCAAGTGAAACATAACCTTGGCCACCAAGCTTTTGCCAAAGCTCTTCAGCCATATGTGGAGCAAATGGCATGAGAAGCTGCGCAAGGCTCATCAGAGCGCTTTTAGGTTTTATGTTGAGCTTGTAGAGCTCGTTAACAAAAATCATCATCTGGCTAATGGCTGTATTAAAACTTAAGCTCTCAATGTCTTCGGTGACCTTTTTAATGGTTTTATTTAAGAGCTTTTCAGCTTCTTCAGGTAATGTAGTGTCTTCTGCAATGACTTGACCATCATCATTACAAGCTAAGCGCCAAACTCGGTCTAAAAAGCGTTTAACGCCATCAATTCCGTTTGTAGCCCAAGGTTTATCTTTATCAAGTGGGCCCATAAAACAAATATAGAGTCGAACAGCATCAGCGCCGTAAGATTCCCGGACCTCATCAGGATTAATAGTGTTGCCACGAGATTTTGACATTTTCTCACCATCAGGCCCAAGAACCATTCCCTGATGCGCTAGCTTTTTAAAAGGTTCATCATGGCTGACTAATCCAACATCGAATAAAACTTTTTGCCAAAATCGAGCATACAAAAGGTGTCCTACAGTGTGTTCAGATCCACCAAGATATAAATCTACCGGCATCCAGTACTTTTGGGCTTCAAAGCCAAAGGCTTCTTCAGAGTTTTTTGCATCTGTGTAGCGCAGAAAGTACCACGAGGATCCAGCTGAGCCAGGCATGGTGTCAGTTTCTCTTTTGCCTCGCTCTCCTGTGGAGCTAAGATAGTTAACCCATTCTTGATTGCGTGCCAGCGGGGCCTCGCCACTTTCAGAGGGCTCATAGTTAGCTACTTCAGGTAAAACAACAGGTAATTCATCAAGAGGAACTC
Organism: uncultured Pseudobdellovibrionaceae bacterium; assembly: GCA_964390435.1. GTDB lineage: Bacteria > Bdellovibrionota > Bdellovibrionia > Bdellovibrionales > Bdellovibrionaceae > CAYMKD01. The sequence goes on from CAYMKD010000167.1 coordinate 5,309, forward strand.
CTCTAGTACCGCTTTTCTCTAAATGAACAACGGGTAAAGGCTCGCCCCAGTATCTTTGTCTACTAAAGAGCCAATCCCGCAATTTATATTGCGTGAGTTTTTTGCCTACTTTTTTTTCTGCGAGTGTCTCAATCATTTTGCTGATGGCTTGGGTTTTATTAAGTCCATCTAGAAATTGCGAGTTCACTAATAAGCCATCACCTTCATAAGGTAAGTCTTCTTGACTCTGTAAAACCCGCTTTATTGGTAATGAAAATTTTTGTGCAAACTCAAAGTCACGACTATCATGTCCGGGGACGGCCATAATGGCTCCTGTGCCATAATCCATTAACACATAATCAGCAATCCAAATGGGGATGGCTTCGGAGGTGAGTGGATGAACAGCATAGGCTCCTGTGAAGACACCTGTTTTTTCTTGAGCGGCTTTGCGATCAATATCACTGCGAGTTTTAGAGAGTTGAACGTACTTCTCAACTTCTAGTTTTTGTGCAGATGTTGTGATTTCGTTTACTATGGGATGTTCAGGAGCAAGCACCATAAAACTGACGCCAAACAAAGTATCGGGCCTTGTTGTGAAGACTTCAAAAGTTTCTTTGTTGTCTTTTATATTAAACAAGATTTGTGCGCCTTCGCTTTTACCAATCCAATTGCGTTGTCCCTCTTTGGTTCGCTCAGGCCAATCCAATTTATCAAGATCATTTAAAAGGCGTTCAGCGTAGTCGGTAATTTTGAG
>CAYMKD010000168.1:0-6001 GCA_964390435.1 uncultured Pseudobdellovibrionaceae bacterium
GGAACACAGGCATCGACCAAGCCTATTTTTTCGGCCTTTCGCCCATCAACGGATTTACCGGCCAGGATGATATCTAACGAGGCCGGCAGCCCCACCACACGAGGCAGACGCACGCAGCCACCAAAACCTGGAATGATCCCCAATTTAACTTCAGGCAAACCAATTCGAGTAACTGAGTCGTCAGAGCAAATACGATAGTCACAAGCAAGAATCATTTCACACCCACCACCAGCACAAGCGCCATGAACTGCCGCGATTATGGGTATTGGTAATTCTTCAAGAGATAAAAAGATTTCTTGGCCAGCTTGTGTAGCGTGGGCAAAGTCTTCTCGTTTATTAAGACTTTTAATTTCTTCAATATCAGCGCCGGCTATAAAAATTTTTGGTTTTTTTGATACAATCACTACAGCTTTAAATGAAGATCTTCTTAACTCTTCAATCACTTCTTTAAATCGCGCCATAACTGCCGTATTAAATTTATTGGCACTCTCACCTACTAAATCAAACTCTAAAACTGCAATTTCATCATGGGGTACAATTTTAAGACTCTCTTGGATGCTCATTTTTACGCCTCACTTTCAATTACAATCGCGCCACCTTGACCGCCACCAATACAAAGTGTGGCAAGTCCAAACTGCACTTGTCTGCGACGCATTTCTTTCATCAAAGTTAAAACTAAACGCGTCCCTGTTGCGCCAACCGGATGTCCAATGGCAATAGCTCCGCCATTGACGTTGATAATTTCAGTTTTAACTTCTCCCACTTTACTACTGAGCCCTAGTTTTTCTTTGGCAAACTTCTCACTATCAAAAGCTTTTTGACAGGCAATGACTTGAGCTGCGAAAGCTTCATTAAGTTCTACTAACCCTATGTCTTTCATGCCAAGTCCTGCACGCTTGAGTGCCAGTGGACTTGCATACGCAGGGCCTAGCCCCATGCGTTCAGGCTCAAGACCCGCAAACCCATAGCCTCTAATACTTGCAATTGGTTTATAGCCAAGGCTTTGTGCTTTTTCGCGACTCATTAAGAGCATCATGGCTGAACCGTCAGTAATCGGACAAGCATTACCCGCCGTTACGGTTCCTGTTTTTTTATCAAAAAATGGTCTAAGCTTTGTTAATGCCTCTATGGTTTGATTTTCTCTTGGGCCGTTATCCTCAGAAATCACTTCTTTATAATCTGGCGGAAGATAAACTGGAGTCGTTTCTTCTTTAAGTCGTCCCTCTTTAATGGCTTTTGTTGCTAATTGATGACTTCTAAGGGCAAACTCATCTTGTTCTTTTCGCGAAATACCAAATTCTTTTGCTAGTATTTCTGCTGTTTGTCCCATGTTAATTCCGACAAAAGGATCTGTTAATCCCTCCATCACGGCAATAATTGGCTTATGTGTAGTCTGTGCAAGAGGAGGTGTGGTTGCTAATTCAATAATCTGTTTAAGATCTGCTTTTAATAATTGTCCAAGTGCTGAAATTCGGCCACCTAAAGTTTTAGCCATACTTAAATCTTCAAATATTTTTAAAAATCTCGGTGTCATCAAAAGAGGCATCTGAGACATGTTCTCTGTTCCTCCTGCAATGATGGTATCCATCGTGCCAGATTTAATTTTTTCATACCCAGAGGTGATGCTTTCAAGTGCTGAAGCACAATTGCGATGAACTGTGTAGGCTGATGTTTTTTGCGGAATGCCTGAGTTGAGTGCTACAACTCTTGAAATATTCACCGCATCTACTGGATTGCCAGTATTACCAATAATCACTTCATCCACTTCATTAACATCTAGATTGGTTCTAGCTAATAACTCTTTTAAAGCTACTTTACCAAGTTCAGCCGGATGAACTCTTTTGAATTTAGTACCGGATTTTATAAAGGGGGTTCGCACTCCCTCAACGAGGACAACATCGCGTGGGCTTTTCATAAAAGTTTCTCCTTGAAGTAGACAGCTCATGCAAAAAAAACATCAGTGACAAGTTTACTGTTTTTAATCTCACTCTCCAAATTATTTTACCTTTAGATCCATCTATCCACTTGCGCCTGACTAATTGCGGCAAAGTATTGATATGATTCTGACTCCGTTGATTGACAGCTTCAAGAGATGAGCCCTAACGTCAAGGTATCAAAGGAGTCATGAATGAGTTTAGATGAAGAGGCCCTCGAGTATCATTTAAAACCCAAACCTGGAAAGCTAGAAGTTATTTCTAGTAAGCCCTGCAGTACAGAAAAAGCCCTCTCTCTTGCTTATTCTCCAGGCGTTGCAGCCCCTTGCAAAGTCATAGCTAAAGAAGCAGATAAAGTTTTTGATTACACTAATAAAGGGAATCTAGTTGCTGTGATCTCAGACGGCACTGCTGTTTTAGGTCTAGGCAATATTGGTCCCCTTGCGGCAAAGCCCGTTATGGAAGGCAAAGGAGTTTTGTTTAAACAATTTGCAGGCATTGATGTTTTTGATATCGAGCTTAAAACAAAATCTGTGGCAGAGTTTATTGCCGCAGTTAAGGCTCTTGAACCGACCTTTGGCGGAGTTAACCTAGAAGATATCAAAGCGCCTGAATGTTTTGAAATTGAAGAAACTCTTAGAAAAGAAATGAACATCCCTGTATTTCACGATGACCAGCACGGAACAGCGATCATTTCAGGCGCAGCTCTTATTAATGCCTGCCATATAACAAAACGTAAACTTAAAAACACCTGCATTGTTGTTAATGGTGCTGGAGCTGCTTCCATTGCTTGTGCAAATATTTTCATCAGTCTTGGCGTCCCTCGAGAAAACATTATTATGTGTGATTCACAAGGGGTGATTTATAAAAATCGCACCGCCGGAATGAATAAATACAAACAGGCCTTTGCAAATGAAACTGAAGCCCGCACCCTCACAGAAGCTCTTAAAGGAGCTGATGTTTTTGTTGGCCTATCTGTTGCTGGAGCACTGACTCCTGAAATGCTTAAAGACATGAATAAAAATCCTATCGTGTTTGCTATGGCTAATCCCGACCCTGAGATTGATCCTATGATGGCAAAAAAAGCCAGACCTGATGTGATTATGGCTACAGGTCGATCTGATTACCCTAATCAAGTGAATAATGTTTTGGGCTTTCCTTCAATCTTTAGAGGAGCTCTTGATGTTCGAGCCACTCAAATCAATGAAGAAATGAAGTTAGCTGCAGTCCATGCTCTGGCGAAGCTAGCCCGAGAGGATGTCCCTGAAAAAGTTTCTGATGCCTACGGGGGTAAGAGTTTTCAATTTGGACCAGAGTATATTATCCCAAAACCTTTTGATACTCGAGTGCTGATGTGGGTAGCCCCTGCAGTAGCTGAAGCTGCCATGAAAAGTGGTGTGGCAAAAAAACCAATTGAAGATCTACAACTTTACCGTGAAAAATTAGAGGTCTTGCAAGGCCCTTCTAAAATATTTATTCGCCAAGCTATGAACAGAGTTCGCGCCAATGTTCTTAAAAATAAAGACGGACTACCCGTGATTGTCTTCCCAGAAGGCACTAGCAATAAAATTCTAAAAGCCCTCCCCACTCTCATAGAAGAACAAGTCTGCAAACCTATTTTACTTGGGGAGCCAGAAAAAATCCGACAAAAAATTAAAGACCTACAACTTCATAATTTAAATGAAGTTACGATTGTACATCCCTCTTCTTCTCTCGATTTTACTAAATATGTGACTGAGTTATTTACTCTCAGACAGCGCAAAGGTGTGATGTATAAAGAGGCTGAACGTCTAATGATGGATCCTAATTATTTTGCCTCGATGATGGTCCAGATGGGGGATGCTGATGGGCTGGTCACAGGTGCCACACAAAATTATGCTGATTCAGTACGCCCCATTTTACAAATTATAGGGACTGCAAAAAATGCTGTGGCAGCGGGGCTTAACATTGTTCTTCTTGAAGATCGCTTTTTACTTCTTGCAGACACTACGGTGAATCTCGACCCTACGGCCGAGCAGCTGGCCAAGATTGCAGTTCAAGTGGCAACAGTCGCTGACTACTTTGGGGCTGAGCCTAAAATAGCCATGCTTAGTTACCTTAATTTTTCAGCTAAATCTGGAAGCCCTCTTAAAATGAAACAGGCCGCAGATATAGTAAAATCTACCCACCCTGAGCTTATTGTTGATGGCGATATGCAGGCTGATACAGCTGTAAATGCTGAAATTGCTGAGAGAATTTTCCCCTTTTGTAATATCAAAGGGAATGCTAATATATTAATATTCCCTAACTTAGAAAGCAGTAATATTGCTTATAAGATGCTTCAACAACTAGGGAAAGGAGAAGTCATAGGCCCCTTCTTACTTGGTGTAAAACGTTCAGCCAATGTTCTACAAAGAACAACCACTGTTGATTCGATTATTAACTCTGTGGTCCTCACCGCCCTAGAAGCCCAGTATTTAAAGGAGCAGAGAAAAAAACGTACATGAGTGGTTTTCAATTATCTAATCATATACAAAAAAATGATCGCGCCATAGTTGTAGGCGTAGGCCTTAAAACTGAGGCTCTTTCCGAAATTAAAGAAAACTTAGTGGAACTTGAAGATTTAGTTACGGCTGCTGGAGGCGAAGTTGTAGGCTCCCTAGTGCAGACTCTTGCCCAGTGGAACCCGGCTACACTTATCGGAACGGGTAAGGTAGATGAAATTCGTGAGATGGCTGAGAGCTCCAACGCCAATCTTATTGTCGTTGATCATCACTTATCAGGAGTACAGAGTCGTAACCTAGAGAAAACCATTGGCAAAAGAGTCCTGGATCGCAATCAACTCATTCTTGATATTTTTGCTCTAAGAGCTCAAACTTTCGAAGGAAAATTGCAAGTCGAATTAGCTCAGATGTTAGATCAAATGCCCCGCATGGTAAATGCATGGATGGGCTCTCTCTCGCGTCTTGGTGGTGGTATTGGGACTAGAGGTCCAGGTGAGACAGCTCTAGAAAATGATCGTCGCCGAATTCGTGAGCGCATCTCAATGATTAAAAAGAAATTAGAAACTGTGAGACAAAATAGAGCTCAACACAGGAACTCTCGTAAACGACATGAGATCCCAAGCTTTGCGCTTATTGGTTACACAAATGCTGGTAAAAGTTCTTTATTAAATCGCCTTACAGGAGCTAACGTATTAGTTAAAAACCAGGTCTTTGCTACCCTAGACCCTACTACTCGAAAAATCTATTTACCTGATGGACCACCTGCGGTTGTAACAGATACGGTGGGCTTTATTCGCAAACTTCCTACTCAGTTGGTTGAAGCTTTTAAAGCAACACTTGAAGAGTCCGCTGAAGCTGATGTCTTAATTCATGTTGTTGATTTATCCTCCCCGCACATGGAGCGCCAACTTGAAGTGGTAGAAAAACTTATAGAAGACTTTGGTTGGGGCCATAAACCCATCATTCATGTCTTTAATAAACTCGACGCCGCCCCGCTTGAGCGACAATTTAGAGTTAAAAGTCACCCGAGGGTTTTCGTAAGTGCTGCAACTGGCCAAGGCTTTGAACAGCTCAAAAAAATAATGGCACAAATGATTGGTGATCTTATGAGTGATGTTCAGCTCTACTTTCCTAAATCTGAAGAACATAGAATTTATGATTTAAATCGCGACACCAAAATCATCCGCAAAGAACCTGCCACCGAAGGTACGGTTTGCTATGCTCAGCTAAGTCCAACAATGATCAATCGCTGGCGCGAGTATTTGATTAAATAGTGACAGACCTCTAGATTTATAGTCTCATATATTCATGCTTAAATATTTTCTTGGCTCTAGTATTGTAACAATTCTTGGTTTGATAAGTGCTGCTGCTCTTGGCTATTACTACACTGGCACAGTCTCTGGTGCCCTAAGTATTCTTTTTTTAACATTTGTATTAGTCATTCTTGAGATCTCCTTGTCGTTTGACAATGCCGTTGTAAATGCTGTCGTTTTAAAAGAAATGACTCCTGTTTGGCGTCACCGATTTTTAACTTGGGGTATTCTCATCGCAGTCTTTGGCATGCGTCTCGTATTCCCTCTTATT
>CAYMKD010000169.1:0-5977 GCA_964390435.1 uncultured Pseudobdellovibrionaceae bacterium
GAGTCTCCCCATGGTTCAGCCGCAAACAGTGCCAAGTGATAGTTTAAATCCACTTTCTATTTTAACTGGAAAAGACATCAGGCTAGCGGCTGCTTTCATTCAAGAAATTAAAGGCCCATTAACGGGCTTACTCGGACAAATTCAACTTTTAAGAAAAAAGATTTTTGATAAAGCAGCTATTGAGCACTGTGAAGTACTTGAGCGGGAAGCCAGATCAGCAAGAGATTTAGTTGATCAACTTGCAAGTTTGATTGGTTTTAGTGAAAAGAAAAGAGAAAAAATAAGGACTCGTCAACTTTTAGAGAAAGTTATTGAGCCTCTAAAAGACTCTCTCGCTAAACAACAAATAAGTATGCAGATTGAAGTTCCCGAAGATTTTGAACTCAATTTATGTCGTGAGCTTATTGAACTAGCTTTTTATCAAATCTTACAACATTCGATTCAGCGTTCCCCTCCTCAAGGTCAACGTCAACTTGTTATTAAGGTAGAAGGGACTCCTAATTTTGTTGCTATTGAATTTTTTGATCCACTCATTAGTTTACATGAAGAAGACCGCATGAGTGTTTTAGCTCCTCTTGGACAATTGCCAGAAAAAGATTTTTTAATGGGATTGAGTGCTGCTAGAGGAATCATTAAAGCCCATAAAGGTGATCTTGAAATTCTTACTCATCCTGGAAAGGGCTTAAGTCTTCGAGTCACTTTGCCTACAGAGCTTACTTTTGATGACAATCGTAAAGATAAAATTTCGTCGACTTCATTTATTAACTCTGAGTTATCGCAGAAAATTGCAGATCTAGATGCTCGGATCGAACAAACTCTAAATGATAAAACAACAAACACAACGCAAAAACCTAAACCAGCAGAATTTAAGTCTCCTCCTCCGCCACCAAAGAGGGTCACGCCGAGTATTGAAATTGAAAGGCCGAGTGAAGAGCTTAAAGTTCAAAGTGACTTAATAGAAGATGTTAAGGTTGAGGTTCCAAGGTCAGGAGCAGGAACTTAAGTGGAATTAAAAAATTATCGCCCTCAATTTTTAGTTTATATTTTACACCCAGATATGGCCGTGGCAAGCACAGCTAGAACAAAGTTAGCTCATGCTGGTTATGATGCCTCTTTGTTTTTGGATGAAATGTCCTTAATGAGTCAAGCAAAAGAGAAGGCTCCTCATATAATTATTTTTAACTTGGCTGCTTTGAATGGAAAGTTAAACGACTTTTTTGCATCTGTGCAAAAAGTATGTCCAGAGGCTCGATTATTAGCATGGGGTATGCAAGAGAATTTAGAGCCAATTTCGGCGTATCGTCCTTATGGGCTTAGTGACTACGTTATTGATGGGCAAGATGTAGAAACTGCTTTGTTATGGGCTACAGATCGTATTGTCGAGAAGTTGCTTCTTAAATATCAAAATCTACAGCTTTTTGAACAAGTAAATTCTAGTAAAAAAGAGCTTGAGTCAAAAGATCAACTTATTGAGAAAAGCGAAAGCGACAAAATAGAGTTGAATAATAAGTTAGAACTAGCTCTGGCAAAACCTAAACCCGTCGCAGAGCTTGTGCAGGCTACAAAACTTTATCAGACACTTTCCAAGGCAAAGAGTAAAGAGGATCTCATACAGATTTTTGTTCAAGAAATGGGTAGTATTTTTAAAGAAGATCTTAACATTGTTTATTTTAAATTTATTCCGTCTCTATACTCATTAATAGCAATTCAATGTCATGGTTTAGCCTTAGGACAAATTAAAGGTATTGGTTGCAAGCTTGATGCAGAAGAGGCTAGGGATTATCGAAAAACATTAATCAATAGTCAAAGTTGCCAAAGTCTTAAAGCTTTAGTGTTGCAAGCTTTTAAAACGGAAGAATACTTTTCACAAAACTTACAACTAGTGAACGATGTCGACGGAGTTTTAGTTGCTTGGGGGCCAGCGGTTGAGAGTTTGGATAATCCTGATTGGCAACTTTACTTTTTAACTCTTCAAGATTTTATGGAACGTTATCATTTGCGTAAACGCGTTTTTGATTTAGAGGTTACAGACGAGTTAACACAATTTTATAATGAGAGAACATTTATGCTTAAACTTGGGGAGGAAATTGCCCGAGCACAAAGACTAAGGCTACCTGTCTCTCTTGTTCGTATGCAAGTGGATCGTTTTGTTGATTTAAGCGATTATCTCGGAGATCAAGGAAGAGATACAGTTTTAAAATCTATCTCAAGTATTGTTAAAAAAACCAGTCGTGTTACGGATCTTGTTTATCGCACGGGAGAGGCTGAGTTTAGTTTTATTTTACCTCATAGCGCTCGTAAGGGAGCAGCCCTCAGAGCTGAGAGGTTAAGAAGAATTATTGAAAACACGGCATTTGCCCATGAGCCAATCAAAATCACAGCAAGCTTTGGTATTAGTGAGTACCCAAGTTTGAGTCGAACAGCAGAGGAGCTCATGAGCACTGCAAAGATAGCCTTAGAGCAAATCTTTGCTCGCGGTGGAAATAAAGTATGTTTAGCTGCCATGGACCGTAGTTTTAAACCAGATTTTGATGTGCCGCCAATATGATGAGGTAAGCTTTGCTACGTAAAACCTACGCTAAGGTGAACTTAAATCAATTAGCTAAGAATTATAATTTTTTTAAGAAAGCCAAAAGTTCATTTAATTTTTTATGTCCAATGGTGAAAGCTAATGCATATGGGCATGGTGATATTGAAGTGTGTGAAACTCTATCGAGTATGGGTTGTGAGTATTTTGGTGTGGGACTGATAGAAGAGGCTCTAAAACTCAGAAGTGGAGGAGTGCAAAAGCCCATTTTGCATTTTGGAGTATTTAGAAAAGATGGAGTTCAGGAGATTATAGAAAACCATATTACACCAGTTATTAGTAATTTTTCTCAACTTGAAGATCTAAAAAAAATCTCAAAGCCTATTGATATTCACATAAAATTTGACACTGGAATGCATCGCCTTGGTTTTGCCAATACAGATCTTGATCAACTGGAGTCCGAGTTAGCCAGCGCTAAGCATCTTAACATTCAAGGTCTTTGTACTCATTTATGGCAAGGTGAAGATTGGTTAGAAAAAGACAGTGAAAGTCATAGACAGTTAGAGAAGTTTCTAAAAATGAGTTCTCGATTTTCAAAATCAGATACAATCCATCATATTTACAATAGTGCGGCAGCTGTTAGAGTTCTAAAAAATAATTCTGAATCAGCTTTTGGAGCTCGCCCTGGGATTGCACTTTATGCTGGAGATTCACTTTGGCCAGAAGAATTAAAGCCAATTTTGAGCCTTTATTCGGAAATTGTAAAAGTTGTGAAAGTAAGAAAGTCAGAGATTGTTTCTTATCAAGGAACTTGGCATGCACCTTATGAAACAATGGTTGGTATTATTCCAATGGGTTATGCCGATGGTTATAGCAGATTGTTATCAAACTCTGGTGAGGTTTTGGTTCGTGGTGAGCGTTTAAAAGTTGTGGGTACAGTCTGCATGGATTATTTTATGGTAGACCTTAAGCCACTTATTAAAGACGGGCAATCTAACTTTGAAGGAGAGACGGTAGTTTTAATTGGCGAGCAAAAAAATCAAAAAATCTTAGCTGAAGAGCTTGCTTCAAAAATAGGAACTATTAGCTATGAAATTTTCACTCGCTTAAGCACACGAGTGCCTCGACTTTATGATCAAATGACGGAGGCCTCTTGATAAAGTCTATTGCAAATGTCATGGATGAGATTGCCAGATCCATCAGAGATATCGTGTTTGGATTTATTCAAGAGTGTGGTTTTGTAATCTTATTTTTTTCTACGTCTATTAAATCTAGTTTTGAAAAACCTTATCGAATTCCAGAAACAATTAAGCATATGGAATTTATTGGTAATAAATCAGTATTTATCATTACACTGACGGGGCTTTTTACAGGTTTGGCTCTTTCATTTCAGGTGTATTTAGGTTTTAAAATCGTTAATGCAGTAAATCTCGTAGGCCCAACTGTTGCTCTTGGTATTACTAGAGAGTTAGGGCCAGTGTTAACGGGACTTATCGTTGCAGCAAGAGCGGGTGGGGCTATGGCCGCTCAACTTGGAACCATGCGTGTCGGTGAGCAAATTGATGCTCTGGATGTCATGGGAATAAATACCAAACAATATTTAGTTGCACCTCGTATCTTTGCGGCTGTTATATGCATGCCACTACTCACCGCTATATTTGATTTTATTGCTATGATGGGTTCTTATTTTTTGGTAGTTAAAATCATTGAGTTAGATGAGGCCGTTTTTTGGGAGAGAATTCGCACAACACTAGAGCCTCGTCATATTAATGAAGGCTTATTTAAAGCAGCGATATTCGGAATTGTTTTTGCGACGATTTGTAGTTACCGGGGATTTAATACCAAAGGTGGTGCTAAAGGAGTAGGTGAAAGCACCAATCATGGAGTTGTGATTAGTATGGTATTAATTATTGTTTTGGATTATTTTTTAACAAATTTTATTAGAATTTTTTATCAAATTACAGGGACGATTTAAGTGAGCACAGAGAGGTTTGCAATAGAGATTAAAGATGTGCGCAAGTCCTTTGATGGAAAAGAATTTATTCTCAAAGGAGTTGATTTAAAAATTCCTAAAGGCGCACTCATGGTTATTATTGGCTTCTCCGGAACTGGGAAAAGTGTTTTGGTTAAGCATATTTTAGGTTTACTTGAGCCAACCTCTGGAAATATTCGAGTGTTAGACCAAGACATAGGTCAGATGACACCGCATCAACTTACAGTATTTAGACGTAATTTTGGTGTCCTTTTTCAAGGAGCGGCTTTATTTGACGACATGACTGTTTTAGAAAACGTCTGTTTTCCCTTATTGGAGCACAAAAGAGATCTTTCGCGAGATGAAGTCATTGCTTTAGCTAGTGAGAAGTTAATTCAAGTGGGCCTTGAGTCAAAGCACTTTCATAAATTGCCGAGTGAAATCAGCGGAGGTATGCAGAAACGCACAGGTTTAGCGCGTGCCCTCGCCTTAGATCCAGAAATCATTTTTTATGATGAACCAACGACTGGATTAGATCCCATTCTGACAGAAATGGTGGATAATTTGATAGTGACAACTCATCAGCATCGAGAGGGAATTACTTCTATAGTTATTTCGCATGACTTAGAGGCTGCCTTTCGTATTGGTGATTATGTAGCTATGTTGGATAGTGGAAAAGTGTTGCTTTATGGTACTCCAGAGGATTTTCTCAATTCTGAGATTGCTTTGGTGAAGAAATTTGTAACAAAGGGTATGCGACGTAAATGAGTTTGTGGCAATCAGCTGAATTAAAAGTAGGTTTTTTAGTTTTAACGGTCGCAGGGCTTGTTGCTTATATGTCTATTCAGGTTAGTGAGGATCCCAGCTACTTAGGGCGCTCGCAAGATGCATGGTTTCTCATTGGTAATGCTTCTGGTTTAGTAAAAAATAGTTCAGTTAAAATGGCGGGTATTCCAGTTGGAGTGATTAAAGATATACAACTTCAAGATGGTTTGGCTCGAGTAGACCTTGTTGTTAGATCTGATATTGCCTTAAGAGTGTCAGCATCTGTGGAAGTTCAATCCGTAGGTATTTTAGGTGATAAATTTGTTGGTATTCAACCTGGAAATCCTGCTGATGATCTTCTACCAGATGGCGGGCAAATTTTAAATGTAAAAGATAATGGTTCGATGGATCAAGTGTTGAGTAAGGTGGGAGATATTACGAGCTCTTTAGCAGGAGTTGCTAAAACTTTAGAAGAAGCTGTAAAGGATGATGGTAATAGAAAACATATATTGGGACGTGTTGTAATTAACATTGATAAAATTACCAATGATCTTGCACAAATCACTGGCGACAATAAAGATCAAATTCGAGAAATTGTGGATCAAATCAATGGTGTTACTAAGACACTAGATGAATTTGTCAATGACGACACTCCTGATGGTTTTAAAGCCGCATGGAAAAAAGCCGTTGCCTCATTGTCACGCATTGACTCT
>CAYMKD010000170.1:0-5968 GCA_964390435.1 uncultured Pseudobdellovibrionaceae bacterium
TCTTATTAGTATTCAAAGACCTGACTCAGTAACAGGTATTGTTGAATCAGAATCTGGCTATGAATTAGGCGGTCATATCGGGGGAGAATTCTTTCTGCCGGGGTTAGATAGCTTAGGTTTTAATTTTGAAGCTGGTGTAGGTGTTGTTTCATTAAAAAATGGAGTTAAGTTTCGCACAACAGCTGATAGTCCTCTCAGAGCTGGAATCATTTTTTACTTTTAGGAGTGTAACATGAAAAAAGTTATTCACACAGATCATGCCCCAAAAGCAGTTGGACCTTATTCGCAAGCGGTGCAAATGGGCGATTTTTTATTTTGCTCTGGACAAATTGCCATTGATCCCAAAAATAATGAAGTTTTAAAGGTCGATGTTAAAGCTCAAACTGAGCAAGTGATGAAGAATATTGGAGCTGTTTTATCAGCTGCTAGTTTAAATTACGGTCATATCATTAAGACGACAATTTTTTTAACGGACATGAATGATTTTGCAACCGTAAATGAAGTCTATGGTGCTTTTTTCAAAGAAGCCCCTCCAGCCAGATCGACCGTAGCAGTAAGTGCGCTACCTAAGGGAGTCAATGTTGAAATCGAGGTTTTGGCTCACCGTTAAATTTTTAAGCACAAAGCTTTGGTTTTGGAGTTTGCTTTTTGGCTTAGTGCTTTTTAGTTTTCTTTATGTGAGAGAGCAGAAACGAGTTCTGCAAGAATATCCAACCAATTGGACCCATAGCCAAACAGCTGACTGTGCCGTAGTGCTCACCGGAGGACCAGGGCGGGTGCGAGAAGGCTTTGATTTGCTTGCAAGACAAGAGGTTAAACGTCTTATTGTAACAGGAGTGCACCCACAGTCACAGTTGCGTGAGGTCATACCGATGTGGCCATTTTATGGCAATCTGGATGAGAAGAATATTGTTTTTGAGCGCAGATCTGCAACTACTTATGGAAATGCTCAACAGACCTTGCCTTTAGTCGAAACCCTAAGATGCCGTGATATTATTTTAATTACTTCAAGACTACATATGTATCGCTCTTTAAGAACATTTAAAGCGGCTTTTCCAGAGACCATTGTTATCCAGCCGCGCGCTGTGGTGGTGGGTCGAGTTGAACAGGAGCCTATGGAGACTATGATTGAGGTCTCAAAATCTTTATTTTACTCTCTTTGGGCCTACTAAGGTCGCGTATATAAAATCTCAAATTAGACCGATAAACCTTTAAGTATTTTCTTAAAGGAAACAAAGAATGTCTTTTGTTTTAGCACGGATAGATCAGCTTGGCAGACAAGTTATTGCAATCATTGAATACACTTATCAAGTACTCATGATGGTTTATTTATCGATACGTGCAGCTGTTGTTGATCAGGCACAGGGTTTAAGGACGATCTTTAGTGTTGTTTCATCACAGATTTACTTTACAGGTTGGCAAGCAGTGCCACTTATTTCTGTTTTAGCATTAGCCTCAGGCGGAATTGTTATTTTGCAATCTTCAACACAATTATCACTCTTAGGCGGCACAGAGATGATCGGCAATTTACTTGTGGTCATAGTTGTTCGTGAATTAGGCCCACTTCTAACTTCTCTTATTGTAATTGCAAGATCAGGAACAGCTGTGGCCTCTGAGATTGGTAACATGAGAGCCAATCGAGAGATTGAAGCTTTAGAGAGCATGGGAATTGATCCACTGAGCTTCATCGTGTTTCCGAGACTCTTAGGTGGAGTGATTAGCGTGATCTGTTTAAGTTTCTATTACACAATCATTGCTTTATTAGGAGGGTATCTTTTAACAAGGCTTATTCATGATATGCCTTTTAACTTTTATTTTAACTCTGTAGTGCGAGCTTTAGCCATGGAGGATTTTGGACTTTTTTTATTAAAAACAACTTTTGGCGGCATGATTATTTTTGTTGTTTGTTGTTATCAAGGGCTTTTAGTTAGACGAAGTCATACTGAAGTTCCACAGGTAACAACTAAGGCCGTTATGAATAGCATTATTTATGTTACTTTTTTTAATCTCTCTGTAAGTGCACTTTTCTACTTAAACGAGCTTATGAAAATAGGAGTTCTTTAAGATGGAAGAAGCTCTTATACAAAGTCTACGTTTTGAAAATTTAAGTTTTTCTTACGAAACAGATCCGCCTATTCTTGATGATGTTACTTTTGATTTTCCAATGGATCAGCTAGTATGGTTAAAGGCAAAGCCCGGTGAGGGGCGGTCGTCCTTATTACACTTAATGGCCAATCTATGTAATCCAACAGATGGAGATGTTTTTGTTAATGATTTAAATGCAACAGAGATGTCTTTTCAAGAGTTTTTGCAGTTTAGACTTAAAATTGGTTATAGTTTTGATTTAGGTGGGTTAATTAATAACCGTACATTAATTGATAATTTAACTTTACCGCTAAATTATCATAATTTGATTTCACCAAAAGAGGCTAAAGAGAGAGCTTCATATTATTTAGAAAAATTTAATATCCTAAAATACAAAGATGTAAGACCTGCAATGGTTTCTGGTGGATTTCGCTTCACTGTTTGTGTGATTCGTGCCTTTATTATGCATCCTGAGGTTTTATTATTTGATGACCCGGCAGTTGGCCTTGGGCAGGAGCAAAGTGTTACTTTTGTGAACGTCATCAAAGATCTTATGGATCAAGGTATAGCAAAACATGTCTTTATAAGTACTTTCGACGAACGTCTTATGGCAAATTTTTCTTATAGTACGGTCCTTCTTACAGCTTCTAAGCTTAAGTTTGAAGCAGCATCTCCGATCCATAATAAGAAGGTGCCTGCATGAAAGTAAAGTTTAATAAATTTGAGAGAGTGGCTGGGCTTTTTGTATGTAGTGCCATTGTTGGGGCTGTGGTGCTAGGTATTACCGTGGCAGTTAAGCGTGGCTGGTTTGCTCCAAAAATAAGTTTTATTACTACTTTTGAAAGTGCTGAGGGAGTGCACCCTGGAACCGCAGTGCAAATGTCGGGCTTAAGAGCGGGTTCAGTTGAGGAAGTTGAACTGCAAAATGACAATACCATTCGAGTGACATTTACAGTATTAGAAAAGTTTCATGAAAAAATTAGACAGGATTCTACAGCTCAGTTGATTCGTCCATTTATTATTGGTGATCGAGTTCTAGAGGTTACCCTTGGATCGCAGTATTTGCCAATGGTCGCAGAAAAAACATTTATCCCAGCACAAGAAACGACAGATATTATGAGTCTGTTGAGCGGAAAGAAACTTGGCCCATATTTAGATACGATGAATACTCTTTTAGGTAATTTAAAAGTTGTTGCTGACGCTTTTTTAGATAAATCGAGAAGTGAGTCAATTGTAAAAGCTTTTGATAACATTGAACCATTAATAAGAAATTTAAATACGATGTCTGTTGAGGTTATAAAACTAAGCAAACAGGCCAGCCGAAATGAAAATTTAGGTAAGGTTTTAGGAAACTTATCTTATACAACAAAAGAAATTAATAAAATCATCCCAGAACTTAAAGCAAAAGCTCCAGAGATGACAGATCAATTAATTTCACTCATTGATAACTTATCTCAATTAACAAGTCAGTTTAAAGTATTTATCCCTGCCATTGCAGAAGTAGCGCCTGATTTACCACGAACTAGTCGCAGAGCTGTTGAAGCGCTTGATGAGGCTGTGGTTCTCTTAAAGGCTATGCAAAAGTCATTCTTTATTCGCTCAAGCGCTAGAGAAGTGCGCGAAGAAGAAGCTAAGCGTGAGTTAGAGCGTCAACCAGCCAGCGAAAACGAAGAATAATAGTTGTCAGCAGCTTAAGTCTTTTCCATAATCGAATCATGTCAAGTTGGATTTTATTTATACGATATGTGTTCTCTGCCAGAGCAGGCGCTTTGGTTCGTCGTATTGCTTGGCTTTGTGTTATTAGTACGACGGTGAGTGTGGCCGCATTTGTGGTTGTGAGTTGTGTAAGGGCGGGGCTAAATAAAAATATTCAAGAGAGACTAAGAAGCGTTGAGCCACATTTATTAGTTAACTTTGATGAAGTTAAAGATTCAAAGCTTCTTAAAATCCATCCTGTTTTAAGAGTTATAGAAGATTTTGAAGGCGTTAAGGCTTTTCCGATTGAGATTCAAGATGTTATTATTCGAACCAATGATGGCTTGTTTAAAGGGGCTGTTGGTAGAGGCGTGGAGTCTGAGAGCTTAAAACATCTTTATTCTGAATTAAATAATTTGGCTAAAAAAAATAGTAATGTAACTTATGAAATGCAAGAGCCTGGTGCACAAGAAATTGTTATTGGGGTTGATTTAGCAAGATCATTGGGAGTGTTTGAAGGGGATCAAGTAAGTATAGTTACACCCGAGAGTTTGCTTTTGCCGGCTGGCGAAATACCAAAAATTGAAAAAGTTCGTGTTAAACAAATTATCACAACAAATATTGCAGATATTGATAATCAGATTTTTTATTACAATCCAGCTTTAAGTCTTAGGCATTTAAAATCAAGTGCAAGTCACCGTTTGTTTCTTGAAGTATGGACTCAGGATGAATCTCAAGCCACAGAAGTTAAAAATACACTAAGCTCTTTTGCTGGAGTACACACGCAAAGTTGGCAGGAGCGAAACTCAGCACTATTTTTATCCCTAAAGCTAGAGAAAATAGTTATGGGCGTTTTTTTAGGTTTAAGTGCTCTTATAACAGGATTTTCTTTTATTTCAGTCTTGTCGATACTTCTTTCGCATAAACGCTCAGATATGGCCATTATGCAGGTCATGGGTATGTCTAAAAAACGAATTGAAAAAATGTTTTTCTTAATAGGTCTCTGGTTGGCAGCTATCGGTTTAGGGACGGGATTTATTATTGGGTTGATGATAAGTTTTTATTTACAACTTTTTCCGATGGAGCTTTTGCCAGATATTTATTATGACTCGCAAATTCCTGCACAAGTGCAGCCAATGTTTATTTTTAGTATATTTGTTTTATTAAGCATTTTTGCTTGGCTAAGTGCCTGGTTGCCAACGCGCTCAATTAAGAAGATGGAAATTCTCTCTGCTCTTTAAGTTGCTAGCAGCTGAAACCTCCCATTGCGTTTTAGTAAGTCCAGCTCGGTAGAAATATAGATTACTTTTCTAACCTTAGCCATTTTTCAAATTGTTCAACATTACGAAAATGCAAATCAGATATATTGCAGTTAGGTGGAGTCGCCTGGTTCCAGCTAACTCTAATCGCGTAGGTATTGCTTTCTTTTGAACCAAGCATATCAACGTCATGATCACCCACCATAACAACAGACTTCGGATCACAGTCCCAGTGTTTAATGATTCGATGTAAACCTTCTGGATGAGGTTTGTGATTAGCAACGCAGGTTCCACCAACGCATAAATCAAAGTAACTGTGAAGCTCGGTGTGTTTTAAAATCATGGAGGCAGAAGTAAGGTCTCTTCCGGTCCAAACAGCAAGTTTAGCTCCTTGTGTTTTTAAGTGATCTAATAAGTTTTTAACACCAGCAAAAGTTTGAATATGTTTGCTGTCGTCCTCACTTTGTCTTTGCACTTCTTTTACAGCGTATTCAATTTGCTCAGGGACTAGATAATGAGATAAATAATGACGGCTATTCATAGTGAGGCTTTTTTGTAAGTCTTTTTCTGTAAAAGGAACATTAAAATGAGTGAAGAGGCCTCTTAGTGTGTTGAAGTAATGAGAGATTGAGTCAACAAGAGTGCCATCTAAATCAAAAACCCAATATTTAGAAGATTGCATAAGAAGCTCTTTCTTTGTGGTTAAGTTTTGCAAATTGCATACACTGACATATTTTAATGGTCAATAATACTTAGGCTGTTTATTGCACTCTTAATTTTTGTCACTCGAGTTTGTTGATTTAATTGCATGTGATATTCTTAATTTAAATATGCATGATATGTTAACTTAGTAATGTATTGTGGTGGATTTTAATCATGTGTGATCTAGTAACTTAGCAACGCATCACAATTTTTTTAAATTTAAAATT
>CAYMKD010000171.1:0-5937 GCA_964390435.1 uncultured Pseudobdellovibrionaceae bacterium
TCATCAGCACCAATGTATTCTTTAACTCCAATGCCTAATATATGAGCTGAGCGATGATTAGACCAAGAGTTTTTAGAGAGCTCAAAGCCCGGAAGCAAGATCATACGGTATTGATCCCAAGCTCTCTCGGCCTCCGATTTTAAAATCGCCATATAGATAGGAAAAGTAGACTCTGTTAGAGTGCATTTCATATGTTGAGCCGCAAAGCCCATAAAACTTTTTTGCTCACAGATATGATCGGTGATTGAAATAACCTTAAAGCCACGAGAGCCATAAAAATCAACTAACTCTGGAATAGGGAGTTGACCATCGCTAAAAGTAGAGTGAATGTGTAAATCAGCGAGCAACATATTTATATTATTTCCCATTTTTGGGAAAATTTATGTCAAAATAGAGTCAGACTCTTGTTAGAATGAAGTTAGGATCATGAGGAGACAAGCTTTTGAGTGAGAACATTGGCGCAATTGATATCGGCTCTAACGCCATTCGCTTGGTAATTGGCCGACTTGAAGAAAAGGGCCGACTCTGTATCGTGAAAAAAATTCGCGAACCCGTTCGCCTAGGGCACGATGTCTTTCTAGATGGCACAATCACCGACAAAACCTCTGCAAAGGCGATCAAAGCCTTTGATAAATTCAAAGATAATCTAAAAAAATTCTCTGTAACCCACTGTCGGGCCGTCGCGACAAGTGCGGTAAGAGAGGCCAAAAACAAGGCAGATTTTATCCAAAGAGTACAAAAGGAAACTGGCATTAAAATTCAAATCATCGATGGCATAGAAGAGGCAAAACTCATTCACCTGGCCGTTAGTCGAGAGCTTGATCTAAATAAAAAGCGTGCCATGCTCATTGATATTGGGGGTGGCAGTGTTGAAGTAACCTTCTCAAACAGTGGACAAATGATGGCCACAGAAAGCTTCCGCATGGGAACCGTTCGCCTGCTAGAGAAGTTACAAAAAAATAAATGGGGTGAGCAACACCTAAACTTACTTATTGGTGAGTTTGTACAAAGTTTATCGCGCTATATTGAAACTGAATCACATGGGCAGCATCTTGCATTTGCCGTGGGCACTGGTGGAAATCTTGAATGTCTTGGTCGGCTCAAAGTACAACTTCTAAATAAAACCCCTAACACATTTTTAACTGCCGAAGAGCTAGGTGAAATCATTAATAAACTTCGTGGGATCACTCTGAGTGAAAGAATCAATAAATTAGACATGAGACCTGATAGGGCCGACGTGATTGTGCCTGCTGCGATGGTCGTGCAAACCATTATGCGACAAGCTGCTTGCGAAAAACTAATGATTCCCTACGTCGGTCTTAAAGATGGACTTCTTTGGAAAGTCTCAGGTCTAACTTAAAATCTATAGAACGATGTTTAGTTTTTCTACTTCAAGCTGGTTAGGGCCTAATAATTTAAAATAATGAAGTTTTTGCCAGTCGATTTTATCTGGCGGTGCTTTTGTCACATCCCAACCCGTAGCTAAAGCATAAAGAGCTGTCATTGTGCCCTTATGAGAAACAGCTAAAACAGGCTCTTTTTTCTTAAACACTTCCTCAAGCCAAAGCTTAAGTCGCTCTTGTGTTTCACGTAAGTTTTCACCACCATGTGGCTTAAAATCTAAACCTGCATAGTCTTCAGCAAAAATATCTTTGCCATAACGGGCCTTAATTTCACCAGATTTTAAGCCCTCCCAATTTCCTAAAAACATCTCTATAATTCTTTTTTCAGTTTCGGGCTCTTTACCAGTTAGAATTCTCGCCGTAGCCTTGGCTCTCATTAAGGGGCTTGAAATGATACGATAAGAGGTCAACTCCTGGGGTAATTTCCACTTTTTAACTATCATTTCTCCCTCAGGGCTTAGGGGAATGTCTGTATGCCCTTGATAGCGTTTCTCCTGATTCCAAAGTGTTGGTCCATGGCGAAGAATAGCAATACGCACTGATGTGTTAAAATTTTTAACTGAATTCACCTTTTTACAACTCCTTAAACAATTTATCAGCTCTCACTACGAAAGGCCATCAAACGTGATATAAAATAGTCACCGAGGTGACCACTTGCATTCTTATTTTTTAAGTCAGATTAAAAAATATAAAAAAAGCTACCTTATTACAAGTCTTGTAATGTTGGCCCAAGCACTCATTGTTGTTCTATTACCTTTACCCGTTCGCTTTGTTCTGGATACTCTTCTACCACTTGGTGGACAGCAAGCCGAATACTTATTCAATTTTAATTTCTTTTCTTTAGAAATGAGTCTTCAAGGCTGGCTTATTGTTGGCACTCTCACACTCATTATACTTGCACTTACCAACTCTGGTCTTGAGCTTATTGAAGAATGGTTAACAAGTCGCGCTCTAAATCGACTTTTAAATAGTGTTCGCGCTGATTTAATGCAAAAACTCATTACTCGAAAACTCAACTTTGTTGATAGCAAGAATCGTATTGAATTATTAAATAATGTTTCTGGAGACGTGCAAAATTTGGAAATTTTTGTGACAGCAGGTTTGCAAACTGTAGCACGCTCATTGCCAACCTTATTTTTTATTCTAATTTCTATGCTTCTCATCAACTGGCGCTTTAGTTTGCTTCTTGCCATTTTTTTACCACTTATCTACATTTTAACATCTTATTTTTCAAAACAGCTTCGCATGTATGCAAAAAAACACCGTTCAGCCCTCAATCAATATGACTCTTTAGTATTACAAACTATTCAATCTCTCGCTTTAATTAAATCTTTAACAAGCGAACAAATCACTTTGAAGCAGTTAAAAACTCGCTTGGAATCTCTTTCTCATTCATTCGAACATATGCGCAAGAAAACAGGTTTTTTGAATGCAAGCTTATCTGGAAGTAAAAATCTTATTCGTGCCTTCATTCTACTTTTAGGTGGCCTGGCTATTCTAGCCAAACATATTACAGTTGGTGATCTTTTTGTTTTTATGAGCTATCTAGAGGCCATTAATAAACCTTTACTTGAGATTGCTCTTTTTACTGCAAAAACCGCTAAAGCTCTTGTAAGTATCGAAAAGGTAGAGACACTTAATTTTGAGATGTCTAAAAACTCTGAAGTCTCAGGAACACAGCATATTGAATCTAGCGAAATCTTAAAAGCCGAACATCCTATTGTTTTTGACGAAGTCAGTTTTACATATGAAACAAGTCAGCACAAAATTTTTGACCAACTTAATCTTGAATTAACCAGAAACTCTCTTTTAGCTATTGTCGGCCCCTCCGGAGCTGGCAAATCTACTTTTGTAAAACTACTAAATGGCTTACATAATCCAACTTCTGGCATGCTCCTGTTAGCTGGGCAAGATATGCGCAATTATAGCCTAACCGCCTTAAGAAAAAGAATCTGTGTTATTACTCAAGATCCTTTTTTATTAGCTGCAAGTGTGAGGGATAACTTAACTCTTTCGAGCGATGAACCCATATCTGAAGATGAAATTTGGCAAGCTCTACAAAAGGTCAATGCTGATGAGTTTATACGCGCTTTACCTCAAGGCCTTGACACTCTCATTGGCGAAGCCGGTCAACAACTCTCTGGAGGACAAGCTAAACGCCTTAGTTTAGCGAGAGCTTTTTTGCGTAAAGAAAGTGCTATTTTTGTATTTGATGAGCCCACTTCTGGATTAGATCCAGCTTCTGGCCAAATTGTCATGCAATCTATTGTGGAAATGGCACAAAAAAATGCTTTAGTAATATGGGCAACACATAGACTTTCTGAGGTGAGCTTAGCTGATAAAATTTTATTCTTCATGCACAAGTCAAACCCCATTTTAGAGACCCATGAAGAGTTGCAAAAAATGTCACCTCTCTATAATAAGCTACTTGCCACAGACCGCCAAGAAAACTAACAAGACAAAGGCTCTGCTAAATATCCAGAAGCTTGTTAAATCATAAAAACCAAGCCACAATTAAAATATGAAAACTTCAATTTTTATTGGTCTTATTTTTTTGCTTTTAAGCCCAATGGCAAATGCTTGGCTGTTATTTGAACCTGGCATTGGGTACAACCGTGGGCACTACCAAACTAACAAAGCCCAGGGTATTGGCCTAGGACTTAAGCTTGGCTTTGAAACATCCTCATTCTTTATTGCAGGTGATGCTGGTTATCACGATGTGCAATTAGGAGCGATTCCACAAGCTACTCTAACTGATACTGGTCTCACTATTGGAGTTAATCTAAGATCATGGAGAGTTTGGTATACCAATATTTTTTCTAGCTTACTTACTTATCCTTCTGGAGCCGATACAATTTCAGTTACAGGTGCTGGTTCAAAATTAGGCTTAGGTGTTTTTGTTTCAGGAAAAGTAAGTCTTAATTTTGAATTCAGATTTATTGATTACAAAGAGTCTTCTTCTGCCGTTGCAGGAACTACGACTCCCGTTGCTGAGTTCTTAGATGCTGCTTTTATCTCAATTAGTATTCCACTCTAAAAGTCAACGCCGTAAATGGTGTTTATAGTTACACCTGTAGGTCGCACAAGTGAGCGACGAAGCCAACGCCGTAAATGGTGTTTATGAGATCGTCTCCAGCTAAATCCAGCTAGGTTGAATAAGCCAAAGAAGCTCTGCTTCACCGGCCTGAACTTTTGTTAAAGAATCCATTTCAAAGCAGGCCATGCCACTTTTTTTAAATTTAATAAAACTCTCTTCTTGAGCACTCAAAAGCCAACTTGCAAGATGTCCTAAATGTGGTTCATGACCTACGACCAATACTCTTCTTGCTTCTTTGGCATGAGCCTTAAGCCATTGAACAAATGCTGCAGGCCTATTTTCAGGAGCTAGCTCTGGAGCTTCTAAGAGTTGTGCATCAAAAAATACTTGTTTTAAAATTTCGGCAGTTTGCTTAGCCCTTGTTAAGGGACTTGAAACTATGATTTCAAAATTTGAAATTTCATCTCTTAAGCGAGCTGCCACTTTGAGAGTTTTTTTACGCCCCTTAGGAGTTAATGGACGTAGTCGGTCATCGGCTCCTGTTTTACGAAATTCTTCACGATCTCCTGCTAAACCGTGTCGAAATAAAACAAGATGCATTTTACTTAGCCTCATCTACTGGAGATGAGCCCTCTTCCGTTTGTACCATTTTTTGTCGAGCTAAATTCATTAGAGTTTGATGTGTTCCAATAATTTGAGAGTCCGCAGAACCTCTCTGGCGATAGATACCTTGGCTATCCATATCCCAAGCTTGCCTTTGATCTTTTAACATCACTTGCAAAGCTTCCCAGATTCTCTCTTTTAGTGCTCGTTCAAAAATAGGCACCACACACTCAACCCTTGCATGTAGGTTTCGATACATCCAATCTGCTGAACCAATAAAGAAATCTCCATCCAGAGGATCTGCTTGTCCGTTTCTAAAATAAAATATTCTGGAGTGCTCCAAAAATCGGCCAATAATAGAAATGACACGAATCTTCTCACTTAACCCCGGCACACCAGGGCGCAAAGAACAAAATCCGCGAATAATTAAATCTATTTCAACGCCACCTTGTGAAGCCTTATACATAGACTGCGACAAGTTATGCTCTTCCATATTATTAAACTTACAGATAATTTGTGCAGGCTTTGAGCTTTTAGCATGTTCATATTCACGATCAATAAGTGCGCTGAACTTAGCTGCCATATTCACCGGGGCCACAAGAAGATTTTTATAATCATTTTTTAAAGATCGACCTGTTAAATAATGAAAAAGCTCCACCACTTCAGAGGTGATCTCATCTTTTGCCGTTAAAAGACCAAAGTCTGTATAAAGTTTTGCAGTCGATGCATTGTAGTTACCTGTACCGATATGACAATAACATTTCAACCCATCCACGTCTTGTCTAACCACAAGTGAGGTTTTAGCATGAGTTTTAAGCCCAACTACCCCATATACGACATGAACTCCGGCGTTCTCTAAAGCTTGTGCCCAATAGATATTTCTCTCTTCATCAA
>CAYMKD010000172.1:0-5904 GCA_964390435.1 uncultured Pseudobdellovibrionaceae bacterium
AACTCTTCTCTATTGTGGTGATGTAATTCCCACGAGCACTCATGTTCGCCTTGCATGGATCATGGGTTATGATTTAGATCCTTTGACTCTGATTGAAGAGAAGAAAAAATTTCTTACTCAAGCTGCGGCTGAGGGTTGGTATCTTTATTTCGAACATGATCCTTACTTTGAATCAGCTCAAGTTGAAGCTCTGGGCTCAGATTTTGGAGTAAAACAAAGATACCATCTTACTTTTTGAATTTATAGAGGCTATTCAAAGGTCGAGGCCTGTATATAATTACGACAGTTTTTTAATGATTTACTAATAAGCCTTAGCTTTTTAGCTTATTATTTTAGTTTTTATAAGACATAAGTCCTAACTCACCTATCCATAAATTTAAAAACTCTACTTAATTGATTCACTTTTGATGCCAAAAATTTTTATTAAAACTGAACAGTTTTTAAACAGGCTAAAAGTCTCGACAGTTTTTTTTACTTTCAGGGACTGTCTCATAATAATAATCACACATGATTACAGTAGCTTGAAGCGCTGTTTCTGAATTCATTTAACAAAATAAACTTGGCCTTGGTCTTGCGTTAGTAAGTGTTTGATACAAAAGTTTATTTTTTTAAGGAGTACAATTGTGAAAACCCTAACTTTAACCAGCAAACTTCTCATAGCTAGCTTAAGCCTAGGGCTAACAGCTTGTAATAACGGTCTGCTCTTTTCATCTGCGGGTTTAGATTCTACTGATGAACCAATAAAACTAGTAGATCCTGATAATCCACCAGTAATTGTAGACCCTATAGTTGATCCAGTTGTAGAGCCAACTCCTCCTGACGAAAACCCTACTCCAACTCCTCCTATAGTCGTCAATCCAACTCCTGTAGAAGAAGAGAACCCTACTCCAACTCCTCCTATAGTCGTTAATCCAACTCCTGTAGAAGAGAACCCTACTCCAACTCCTCCTATAGTCGTTAATCCAACTCCAACTCCACCTGTGGTATTGCCTAATCCAGAAACAGAAGTATTTGAGCAATACTCAGCAAATGGTAAAGTCGATATTTTAGTTATCTCTGATAACTCTCAGTCTATGGATAAAGAGCAACAGAAAATGGCAAGCCGCTTTCCAAACTTCATCTCTGGTCTTTCTGGTAAGGATTGGCAAATGGGGATTACAACAACTGACTTAAGCGGAAAAACATTTAGCACAAATGGTAAACTCTTATACCTAACTGGTACAAGTCAGAAAATTTTAAAACCAACAACTGCTAATGCTGAGTCATTATTTAAAAATACTGTTGAGAGAGAAGAAACCATTAATTGTGCGACAAAAGGCGAGTGCCCATCAACTGTAGAAGAGCCATTAAGAGGCACGATTTTGGCCATGCAAAACCGCTTCACAACTAACGCAGGCTTTTTCCGCGACGATGCCGACTTTGCAGTAGTGGTTCTAAGCGATGAAGATGAAATGGGTAAAAGAACTTCACAATCTACTAAACCAGAAGAAGTTCTTGCACACTTCAAAGATGCTTGGGGAACTCGTAAAAACATCACTTTCTATGGTGTTATCGTAAAACCAGGTGATAGTGATTGTTATAAAAAACAAAAAGACCAAGATCCATTAAGCTGGCTTGGTGGTGGCGGAGCTCAATACGGTACAGCTGTTGCTGAAGCTGTAGCTCTTACTGGTGGAACACTAAGTAGCATCTGTGACTCTGATTACGGAGCTAACCTTACAGACATCGGTAACCACATTCGTGAGCTTTTAACTTCAGTGCAGTTAGCAAAACAACCCGTTGCTAGCTCTGTGGTTGTAAGATTCACTCCTGCCTCTAATGCAGTAGGATGGAAAGTTTTAGGAAATAAAGTAGTGTTTGATAAAGCTCCAGCTCCAAGCACTAAAATTGAAGTAAACTACCAAGCTCAATAAAAGGTGCCAGGCACCTTTTCCTTAAGCGGCGCACAAAGAAACCAAACAAAATAAAAAACCCGATTCTCTGAATCGGGTTTTTACTTTTAATGCGCTGTTTATGTAAAAGGTGCCTGGCACCTTATACCTTATAGGATAGTTTTATCAAAGGGCATTACAAGAATCAGATGTCTGTTATCGACAAGCTTTTCTTTAGCACGTGAAGCTGAGCTTGCAATTTCTTCTGCCGATTTTTTATCGCTAGCGCCATCACCGTTAGACCATACCACTAATTTAGCTCCGCCTTCTTGAACAAATACTTTATATTTAAAAGGCCAACCCCAAGGATCTCTACCTACTTCGCCTTCTAGCTTTTGCACAGTAGATGCAAGTCCACGTCCGCCAACTAAGTCATCAACACCAGGAGCTACTTTAACAAATTTATTATCAATAAGTTTTTGTCCTAAAAGCTCAGCTCTTGCCATCGCTTTTTGACCTTCACCATTAGTTAAAAAATCTTGCGAGAAGAAAGCAACTGCCCCCAGTAAAAGAGCTATTGCAATTCCTGCACTCATAATTTTAGCATTTTTTGAAAGTGACTCTTGCATATCGCTCATTTCCCTCTCCTACTGAAGGCAATAGTAGCTTAAATCTACTACATAATTTTGTGGAATCAGTGGATTAAATCTCAATTCTTTGCCATTGATTGTCGTCACAAGCCCTGCAATTGGTGGCTTTCCCTGTGGTGGCGTCACCACTATATTAAATGGTTTTGAGGCACTTACATAAGGTACGCAATTCAATGTAATTGTCTCCATAGAATTTATAATTTGTTCTTTAGAGTATTTAAGATTATTTGAATAATCATTGTCACAAATACTTCCAACATGTCCAGCAGTTAAGTTAGAGAGCTCTTTGTATTTTAAGCCCTTAAAGCTCGAAGTTCCTTGAGCATCCTGTATAGCTTCACACTGATTGTCTTTAACAATAATGGAGTTTACATTAAGTCTCTTGTAGAAGACTCCTGTATTATAAGCTGTGGCCACGTTATTTACTAAAGACATAGGGTAATTTAAGTCTATAAGTGGCTTATACTGAGCTAAGCTAAGAGCCTGATTGCCACCAACGCTACGCTCGTCCTCATCAGATATTATAATCACAGCCATAGCTGCTTTAGGGCGATAACAATTATATTGGGTATCTTTCATCACAGAAAGGTTCATTGCGCGAATGGCTTGCTCATCATTGCTATAACCACTACCAATATCTGCAATTGTCTCCATAAATACATTCTGAAGGTTTGGCGAATTTTTAGTTAAGATATGGCTATTAACTCCTGTCCAAACAATCGGACGTCCTTGGTAATAATCAACATCTGTTGTTGTAATACACATACGCCAATCTACATTGAGCACTTTAAGATCATTAATAAAGCCACTCATACGTTGTGCCAGTTTTGTGTTGTCTTGTGTCATTGAGGAAGAGTCATCAATAACGAGCATAATATCTAATTGGCTCATTCCAGGAGGTACCACAATTTTTTGAGTTTGCTCCACTGTATTTGGAGGGCAGGCCATTTGATTACAATTTTGAACACTCGCTGGAGCAGGTGCTGAACAAAAACTCACATCAACAAACTGATCATCGTCACGTCGACAAGTTACAGAACGTTGTTGAATACCCGTTCCACATGGCTTTGAACACTCTCCCCACTGAGGATCTACAATCCAAGTGTAGGTATGGTTACAAGATTGTGTATTACAAGATTTAGAAGTTGCAGGTTTTGGCCCTTGGTCAGCACAATCATTATCTGTTCCTTGAGGTCCATTTGGAATCGCACAAACTACACTGCGTGTTTTTGTACCACCACCGCAAGATACAGAACAAGATCCCCAATCACCAATTTGCCATCCATATACTTGTGGACAAGCCGCTAGCTCAACAGTTTGAGCTACAGCAGGCTTTTGCCCTGCACACTGATTTTCAGGAAGAGTGTTACCTTGTGAGTCTTGGCAAACGACACTTCGTGTTTGATTACAAGTTCCACAGTTTGGACTACAAACTGACCAGCTTCCTATGTTCCAATTTGCTGGCTGATTGCATGCCTCAATATTACAACTTTCAGAAAAACTTGGCTTAGGCTCCAAACACTGATCATCAGGCACAGTAACGCCCTCTTGATTTTGACAAGAAATAGAACGTGTTCTTTCACCTCCATCACAAGGTTTACTACAACTTCCCCAGTTTCCCGTAACCCATCCAGTTACACTTTGTGGCACCACACACTTTTCACCAGCACAAGGGTCTGGTGTAGGCTCAGGATGATCATTCGTTGTGAAGGTCACCGGATTACAACCAGCAACAAACCAAGCCAGCATCGCAACAGTTGTTGCTGATTTAAAACTTTTTTTAAGGTTTATTAAACACATTGCAATCATTCTTAACCTCTACTGTGCTTGTTGCTCACCAGTTGCCGGTCGACCACTATCATTTGAGTTTTCGCTCTCACCTGGTTTACCTGGATCTACAGTTGGTGACGGCACAACCGTCGGAGATGGAGATGGCCCAGGAGGAATAACAACTGGCGGTTTAGCTTTGCTGTCCTTATCCTTACATATAACAAATATACAAAGAAGCAGTCCTCCTATACCTATCAAACCAACTGGAATTAACCATCCTGCGTTGCGACTAAACCATCCCTCAGGATCACAGGATCTCGATTCTTTGTTATAGGTTTCATTTGCTTCACATTTTTGGCAGGAAGCTCCATCTTTATCTTCTACGCAATGTCGGCCATCTTTTGCACATGTGGCCTCAAGAGCTGCACAACCAGCCGCATTGTCTGCAGAATCTTCATCTGCCGGAGGAACGACTACCGGGATTCCACCATTATCATGTCCCCCGCCGCCACTTTCGATTTGTGCAGCGTAAGTTGTTAGTTCAAGTTTTCTTTTTTCTAAAACATCACATGCCGTTTTTTGGTCTGGCATATTAATCGCCTGATCACTGCGACACGCCTCTAGTTTTTCATCAATAGAGAGATTTAGATTTTTAATTGTTTCGTTCCATGCACTTGGATCACTATTTAGTGATGTTAAAAAGTGTTCAATATTCTTTTTTGTTTCCTCGTCACTTAACTTAACTGGGGGTGTAACAAATCCTCCCGTACTTCGATCAATTTCATATTTGTATCGAAGAGGATACTCTTGGTCACAATCGTAAGAGGCATTTCTAGCATCAGGAGAGTTTGAAATACACTTACTACTTTCACCAAAAATGATTGGATTACATCTAACTCCAGAACTACCTACTGAAGGGGTACAACGAGCTTCTCCCTCTGGAAGTTTACATGTTTTTCTACCAGAAGTTGTGTACTTACTAACATATCCTGCAAAAACACAAAGATCGTTTTCAACGGCAAAAGCTTCTTCTCCAATAACCTGAGACCAAAATTCATTAAATATTTCTAACTGCACTCGCTTACGATTTTTGTTTTTTTGATATTTCAGTGCTAAAACTTGCAGCTGCTCATTCATAATTACGGCTTCACGAAGCTTAACTAAATAGTTCTCTTGAGTTTTCCTTGGTGCCTTTAATAATTTCTTTGCACTCACAGCTATACTTTTTTTAGTAGACACAGAGCTAGGGAAACGGCGAGCAAGCCCTGCCCCTTTGGGATCTTTTAAATACATTTTGTTAAGCTTAGCCTGCATGGGACTAATTTTCTTTATATCATCTTGAGAAAAGTTAACCCCATTGATTTTAACAAATGAATCTTCTTCCCCAACCATATCCATTACTGCGGCATACTTACCTTGCTCAATAAAAAGTTTTACCATCTGACCACCGCGGCCATCTGGAGATTGAACAACACGAATTGTAGGCATTTTTTGGCCACGATGTTTTTGAATATAAAACTCAAAAGACTTACGTTGAGCCGCTGTCATGTAAGGTTTTACTTGATCATAAAACTGACCTAATGTGACTTTATTAGTAGCTAGCTTTGTGTGCT
>CAYMKD010000173.1:0-3951 GCA_964390435.1 uncultured Pseudobdellovibrionaceae bacterium
AGGTAATCGTTTTTCAGCGATGTTTAAGTTACCCATAACTTTGATACGAGAAGTAATGGCATTTTGTAGTTTTTTAGGTGGTTTAAAAATATCAAATAAAATACCATCAACGCGAAAGCGAACGACCATATCTTTTTCGTAAGGCTCCATGTGAATATCAGAGGCCTTTTCTTTGACCGCTCTAAATAAAAGAGAGTTTACCAGTTTAATAACCGGAGCGTCGTCTTCTCCGGCTTCGAGTAAATCTACAATTGGAGAATCAAGATCGTAATCTTCGTCTTCGATTTCATCAAGACCCGAGAGACTTGCAGTGCTCTTCTCATAAACTTTATTAATGGCATCGTAGATTCGCCCCGTAGTGGTGACAACAGGCTTAATGCGCTTATGAAAAAGAACTCTTAGGTCATCCAAAACTTTTAAGTTTACTGGATTTGAAGTGAGAACAGTCACCGAGTCGCTCTCTTCTTTAAAAGGAAGCACACCATGGTTTTTTGCAAAGTTAATAGGGATATTGCGAATAAGATCAATCGGGATATCGTTAACCGGGATATCCTTCATAAATTCAATACCCATTTCTTTGCAAAGCTCAGAGACGAGTTCTTCAGCACTTGTGAAGTCACGTTTAAGAAGTCGTACGTGTATTGTCTCAGAGGCGAGAACAGAGGGATTGGCCAAGACGGCATCAATCTGCTCTTCATTGAGACTTGTACTTTTTTGTAAAACGCCTTGAATATCTAAACTTGCCATATTTTGTTTTAAAATTCCTCGGTTAAGCCAGCTGGTATATCACTACTTGTATTAGTAGCTCCTTTTGGCAAACTGTCAATTTTTTCGCCATAAGGATCACGACCACCAGTTTGTTTTATAAAGCCAAGTCGCTCATTAAGTTTCTTGCCTAATAGCTCTGAGCTATCTTGTTTATTGCGAATAATTTTTGGAGTTAAGAAGACCAAAAGATTAATTTTATCTTTTTGCACGGTTTTTGATTTAAAGAGCCAGCCTAAAATAGGGATATCTCCTAATATAGGCACTTTGCTGACAGATTCTAATTCGTCATCTCGCATCAAGCCCCCTAGAACAGCGGTGTCACCACTGCCAACAACAATATTTGTTTTAATGGATCTTGTTGAAAGGATCACAGCCGCATCTGCTAAAGCTTTAGCTGTTGATGTTTTGTTAGAAAGTTGTTTAATCTTTTGATCAATTTCAAGGCGAACTTGGTCGCTACTTGGGCTGATGAAAGGTTTGAT
This sequence comes from uncultured Pseudobdellovibrionaceae bacterium, assembly GCA_964390435.1. GTDB lineage: Bacteria > Bdellovibrionota > Bdellovibrionia > Bdellovibrionales > Bdellovibrionaceae > CAYMKD01. The sequence continues at coordinate 1,251 of CAYMKD010000173.1, forward strand.
TTTAAGTTTTACTGTTGCATCTTCAAATTGCACACCACTTGAAGCCCCTGTAGTTGTCTGAGTTGTGGTTGTGCTTGTTGGCACTCTGTCTCCAACTTCAATTTCAGCATCCTCGTTATCCATAGCCATAATTTGTGGAGTAGAGAGCACATTGGTGCGGCCCACTTTTTTTAGAAAATTAATAAAGCCAGTAAGACTTTTCACTACCACATTTTGTCCATTTACTGCATTGCTTAAGGTGACAGCTTCGCCGCGACCAAAGCCTAAAACAGCACCATTGCCACCAACGGGGCTTAAGAAACTGCTTAAATCATTGCCAAAACCATTAAAGCCCATACGTCCAACACCACCTGAATCTTTATCAAATTGATAGTAACCCACTCCCCAATTAAGAGCATCACTCATACTCATTTCCATAATGATAGCTTCTACATAAACTTGATCACGTGGAATATCGAGTTTAGAGAGTAAGTTTAAAACCGTTTCATAATCTGGTTTGCTAGCGGTGACCACAAGGCTATTGGTATTTTTATCAGCTGCGATTTTTACATCCCCACCAAATATCTCTTGTGAGTTTGCGCTGCTGCTGGCTGCAGAATTTGGAGAGGTGGCCCCTCCAGTTTTAGGGGCTGTGTCCTTGGCAATTCCCGTGAGAGTTTGAGCAATCTTTTCTGCATCGCCATTTTTTACATAATAAACATAAACACCACCGTCTTCAGGTCTAATTTTAAAATCTAGTTGGCTGACAAGTTTACGAATTCGAGCGATGCCAGACTTATTGCCAACCACAATTAAGGTGTTGGTGCGATCATCAGGAATAACCATGAAATAGGCATTGCCTTGTTGATTTTGTGTATTGCCCGTAGCTGTGCGATTAAATCTAGGAACACCTGCTGTAAAAGAACCAGATCGACCCCGTGTTTGTGTGGTCGAGCGTTCGCCTTTATTAACAATTTGATCGACAATATCGGCAATGTCCTTTGCCTTGGCGTATTTTAGAGCAATCACATTAAGTTGCTCTTCAAAACCAGGAATATCTAACTGATTAATAATCTTCATCACTCTTTCAACGTTAGAGCCCCAGTCAGATAAAATGATCGTATTGGTTGGCTCATATATAGAGAGCTCACCATCTTTTGAGGGCAGAATTCTTAAATCCCTCTGCACTTGTGTTGCAGAAATATGCTTTAAGTGAATAAGTCTTGTGATCATTTGATCAGCGGTTGGGTAGTAGGCGCCACTATAAGTTTCAATGCTATCACGCTGAGCATTTCTCGCACTTTTAATTTTTAAAAATTTTCCACTTGGAACAACAGTAAAGCCATTAATTGCCAGTGCAGATAAAAAAGCTTTGTAGGCTTCAGCAACAGTCACTTTAGAGGGAGCGATGATCGTGATTTTACCTCTGACTCCTGGATCTATAATAAAGTTTTTACCAGTCAATTCTCCCATGGCTTTAACAATGTCGGTAATCTCTGCATTGGGATAATCAAAGCTTTCAATAAGCTCAGGAAAGTTTTCATTTGTAATATCCTCAAGCGGGGCTTGACTGAGTTTTTGTTTTTGATCTTCGGTAAGCGTATTTTCGCCTGTGGGCGTGGGCGGGTTTTGTGCAGACAGTGGTTGTGTGAACAAAGTCATCACAACAAGAATTTTAAGCCAAGCCCTTTGCATAAGATCTCCTTCGTTACTGAACAATAGTGTAGTTCATTTTCTCGCGTCGTCCATTTCGCTCAATATCAAGCGCAATCGTTCCAGTTGAACTCTTAAAAGTATTGTACATTTCCATTGCTTGAGCCGCACTGACAATTGGAGAGTCGTTCACACCGTGAATGATATCTCCTTTTTGTAGCCCAAGACTTGTATAAATACTGTTAGGTTGAATATCGACAAGGCGCCAGCCATTGATTTCACCAGTGACAGGATCGCGGTTTGGCAAGGCTCTTGCTTGTTGCAAGATGCTGGAGAGATCGCTTGTGTATTTAGTGATGTCTGATTTTTTTATTGTAAATTGATTTGGCGCCGTTTGCACGATGTCGCCACTTGTTTTTACAGGACTGGAGCCCACTCCAAAATTAATTTTTTTATCATCCTTGATCTCAATGTATTCAAGGCGGTTATTATTTAAATTTCTAAATGTAGCCTTTTGTCTTTCAACGTTTGTGAGCGTTGCAATGCCATCAATATCTTGGCCTTTTGAAAAAGACATTACTTGATTTTTGCTCTTTACTTCAATAGAAGCCACCGACTTGTCAGGGTTTGTATGCACAATGGTACCAATGAGGTTGAGTGGAAGTTGTGAGAGAACAGCAGGTGTTTGATCTTCATTTGCGCCAGTTGCTCCATCAGCTAGAAGAGCATCAGGAATAGTTCCTTCGTGGTTAAAAATATTTCTACTCAGAACATTGTTATAAGATCCTCGGTTGGGAACATTATTAGCCAATTGTTGAGTGGGGCGCAGAGGAGGAGCTTGTTTGGGCAGCATAAGATCTCGTGTATTAAGAATCGTTAAATCGGCAATAACAAAACCAATAAAAATCGAAGTTAAATAAAAAGACCAACCGGTCAAATTTGCTGCGTTTAATTTCACTAAGTCATCGTCCTTGATGGCTAAATTGCTTTTCTTAAGTCCAATGTAAAATATATCAAACACTAGTGACTTTCGTTGAGTAAAAAGTATGAGAAGGCTGGCCCGCCATTG
>CAYMKD010000173.1:3961-5811 GCA_964390435.1 uncultured Pseudobdellovibrionaceae bacterium
TTCAATTTTATAGGAAATAAATTCTTAAGCCTAAAGTCTGTATTGCATTTCAAATGTAATTGAATGAAAGCAGAGGCACGTTCACAAGCGGAATGAAAATTGCTTTTCATTCAGTAACAGGTCAAAGGGGGCCTGGTGAATAACTAGACGGGGGGAACCATGCACGCTTTTATTTTTGGTGATGTGTCTTTTGTAGATGATGAGTCTTTAAGGCAAGCACTCTTAAGAATACCTGAAGTTAGCTCTAAAGTACGAGATGTTCAGAAGGTCATAGATGCGCAGCTTGAACAAAGCTTTGATCTATTCTCTTTTTTATCAGCTGTTGAATCTTTAAAGTTTGGCAACTCTCCTCTAAAGAAACTTTATCAACTTTGTGTAGAGCTTGGAATCTTAGAGAGATTGCATCGTAGATCTTCCGGCGGAGTCCCTTGGATTGTCGGTGTGCATGGTGCAGATCGTGCTCTTTCAATTTTAACAGGTGAAAAAACACTTTCTGAAGTGGTTCTTAATATTATGCAGGAGTCTCCAAACCGTCATCTAAATCTTGTTAGTCCAACAGGCGTTCAGGTTGAGGTGTTCACAGCATTTCGTAAGTTAGAAGATCGTATGTTGTACGTGCCAACAGAGATCAGCTACGAAACTGTGACTCAAGTTGTAGAAGTTTTGTTAGATCAAGAAGAACTTAAGAATTTTGTAGGTTTGAGTTTTACAGCGGGTTTGCTTGAAAAATTTCGTGATTTGGATCGTGAGGATGTTACCTATACCGATGTCCTTGAACAAGACCCATGGCTTGGTTGGTTTTGGGATTCAATCAGAGACAGTGCTGTCGCAATTTAATCAAGTCAAAAGTCTAAGACATTATATCAGGTCTTTTTAAAGATCTCATCTCTATGTAGTTTAGAAGTTAGAGATGAGAGTCATTATTTTTTTTCTTATTTTATTTTCAAGTTATAGCTGGGCTCAGGAGCCTGAGAAGTCGGCTGATAAATCGCGTGCATCAAATAAAAGTGAAGCGAGTAGAAGTGATACTAATAACACTACAGACTCCTATGATGATTTATTTAAATCTTTAGACTATCCAGAGCTGCAAGTTGTGCCTAAGGCTAGTGAGCGTCTGGTGATGGAAGCTGAGTACGAGAGTGATTATTGGTATACTAAAAATTGGACCATGTTTGCTTCCTCTCTTGCGACTTATTATGCAAGCACTCAAACTAAAGGTAAATACCACACTGAAATTCCAACGGATGATGAAAAAAACAAAGCCGACAGTGCTGTGCAAGTAGCTTCTATTGTTGGAATTAGTGGGATGTTGGCTTCTTTTATTTTACCAATTATGAAGCCTTATGCTGGAGGCGTACAGAGTTTGAGATCTGCTAAAGGAAGAGATAAGCGTCAAGCTCTATTGAGGGAGCGGCTTGCAGAAGAAATTCTTGAGAGACAGGCTTCCACACAAAGAGTGATTAGCACAGTCTCTGTGATTGCAAATTTTGCGGCCTCTTCGCAGCTTATTGGTAAGGTTGCAACCTCAACAGAGAAATATGCCTACGTTTCTTTAGGCCTTGCATTTTTACCTTGGCTTTTTAGTTCGCGAGAGTCACAAGCTTACGAAAAACATCTTGAGTATAAAAAGAAGATATACACTCCGATTAGCTCCATTGATTTTTTAGTTTCTCCTAAGACAGGTAAGTTGGAGCCTCTTTATGTTCTTAATTGGCAATTTTAGTTTTTTTACAAAAGCAGTATTCCATATGTACTTGAGTCATAGAGCTTTGCTTCGTATTATTTTACTTGTGCTTTTATTAAGCCAGGCATCTCAAGCCTCTTTGCCTGAAACTTCTTGGCAAAATCTC
>CAYMKD010000174.1:0-5795 GCA_964390435.1 uncultured Pseudobdellovibrionaceae bacterium
TTTAAATTGCTAACACATTGATTGAACATGATTTTTTTTATTTTTTCCCTTCTAACGCCAGTCTCACTACGCACGCCATTGCAAATTAAATGGGCAGATTTAACAAGCTTTTGGCATCAACAGTGCTTATCTAGAATTAATGCAGAGATTCAAAATTATGAGCTTATCTCTGCATTTACTTGCGGAGCAGAAATACAAAACTCTCATCTAAAAGATATTTTAAGGGATAGCTCACTATATCATTTATTTATTGTATCTGGGGCTCACTTAGTTTTTTTATCAAGCCTACTTATTTTTTTCTTTCAGCCTGGCTCTAAAAAATTAAGATATTTAATTTTACCAATTTTATTGATGTACGTTTTGGCAACACGTGGCGAGCCGCCTGTTTTAAGAGCTTTCATACAAATTCTTGTATGCACTGTAAGTGACTTTAGAAAGTGGGCCTGGCCGAGCGAACATCAAATTGCTATCTCTGGTTTAATTTGCCTATTGTTCTTTCCGTTATGGAGCTTAAACTTATCCTTGATTTTAAGCTGGCTAGCAGCGCTGACTTTATCATGGACTCGCCCATCAATTTTAAAAAGCAGCCTTGCTCTTTACTTTGTTTTACTTATCCCACTACTAAATGTTGGGGGACAAAGTCCTTTTGGAATTGGTTTTAATATATTTCTAGCCCCCGTTGTAGGTGCCGCCTTGTTGCCTTTGACATGGCTTGCCTGGAGCCTTCCTATTTTGATGCCTTTTGTAGATCAACTTATGTCTGTCTTTATAACTTTACTTAGCTGGATAACTACTCATTTAAAATATCCGGCACAAACAACCATGTATATTCAAATGAGCCATCTGTGGCTTGGTATTGTCATTTATCATTTCACTTTACACACAATAAGATGGATTAAAAGGTGCCTATAAAATTTGTAAGCTTAATATTAATTACTATTCTCTGGCCACAAATCCTTACAGAAAGAGATTTGAGTTTATTTATCATATGGAATACTGGACAAGGACAATGGGCAACTATGATTCACCCTACTTTTTGTGCTCATTTTGATATGGGTGGAGAAAAACGCCCAAAGACTAAAAGTTTAATTAAATACTGTGCTAATAAAAAGAACTACTTATACATAAGCCACTGGGACTTTGATCATGTTTCAATGATTAAGTACGGAACTAACGTTTTAAAACATTTATGTTTGGTGAGTGCTCCTAAAACAACTCAAATATATAAAAAGTACGGCCTTATAGACTGCAACACAAAAAATATTCATTCAGATATTGCTGCTATTTATCAACCTTATAGCTCCGGCGAAGCCACGCGAAATCTTTTGAGTCATGTGTGGAGAGTTAAAAATATCTTGCTTCCGGGAGACTCCACAAGTGTAGCAGAAAAAATATGGGCCTCAAAAATCCCAGATAAGTATATTAATTTTTTACTTTTAGGCCATCACGGAAGCAAAACTAGCACTTCAGAAGACTTACTAGCTCACTTACCAGAACTCCGATTGGCAATCGCCTCGGCTCGCTTTAAGAAATATAAACATCCTCACTGGAAGACCCTGGCGAAGCTTAAACAAATCGGTGTTGCCACACTTCGCACAGAGCAGTTTGGTAATATTATAATTGAGCTTTAGAGTTTATAAGCTCTGTATTCCATCTCTAAGTCTTGAGCAACAGGCTCATAACAAACATAACCACCATAGACATTCAGACCTTTAAATAGTGGTTTTTCTTTTGCGATAGCTTCTTCAACTCCCATTTTGGCAATCATTGAAGCATATCTAAAAGTAGCGTTTGTAAGCGCATAAGTAGAAGTACGAGAAACCACGCCAGGCATGTTGGGCACACAATAGTGAATCACACCATTAATTTCATAAGTAGGAGTCGTGTGACTTGTTGGTCGGCATGTTTCAATACAACCCCCTTGGTCAACCGCAACATCTACAACGACACTCCCTTTAGACATGCTGCCTACCATGTCACTCGTCACTAGGCGTGGCGCTTTTTTACCTGCAACAAGAACTGCACCAATAAGAAGGTCAGACTGCTTTACAGCTTGTTCAATATTTTGAATGTTTGAATATAATGTCATGCAACGGCCTTGAAAAATATCATCTAAATATTCAAGTCTTCGCGTATTCACATCTAATACTGTTACTTCAGCACCAAGCCCCACAGCCATTTTTGCAGAGTTTGTACCTACAATTCCACCACCAATAATTGTAACTTTAGCTGGACGAACTCCCGTCACTCCACCCAAAAGAACACCCTTACCACCATGATCTTTTTGTAGGTAAAAAGCACCAATTTGCGTTGCCATACGACCAGCGACTTCACTCATAGGAGTTAATAGTGGCAGAGAGCCGTCTTCTAATTGGATCGTCTCATAAGCTATTGCTTTAACTTTACGGTCGCAGAGAACTTTGGTCAGCTTTGGTTCCGCGGCTAAGTGCAAGTAGGTATATAAAATTTGATTTTCTTTTAAAAGCTCATATTCATCTGGAAGTGGTTCTTTTACTTTTATAATCATATCAGCACGCTGATAAACTTCTGCTTTTGTATCAATAATAGTTGCACCAGCTTTTTCGTACTGTTGATTGGTAATTTGACTACCAACACCTGCATCTTTTTCGACTAAAAGTGTGTGTCCTTCAAGTACAAGTTGCTTAACTCCTGCCTCTGTAAGACCAACACGATTTTCACTAATTTTAATCTCTTTAGGGACACCGATAATCATAAAAGCTCCATTAGCCATTCGGCTTAAATATAGTTCTGTGTGCAGATACTAGCGATTAGTTGAGATGGCTTCAAGTGTCAAGATGAGTGATGTAAGCTTAGCTTGAAGTTAAAAGACGCCAGGCGGCTAAAGAAAGCGGCTCAGCTAAATCAATTGGATTAGCTTCCCCCAACTCTACAAAACGCATATGGCTTGGAGAATCAATAATTTTACGGACAAGGCCATTCATGAGATCATGGCCGGCCTTATATAGAACTATATGCCCCATAAGTGGCATACCAAGGGTTACCAAGTCGCCTAATGCGTCGAGCGCTTTATGACGTACAAACTCATCAGTATACCGAAGCCCTTCCTTATTAATAATTCCGTGCTCATCTAGAACAATGGCATTATCCAAACTCCCACCCAATGCCAATCCCCGTGCCTGCAAACTCTCTACATCTTTTAAAAAACCAAAGGTTCGAGCCGGGGCCAATTCGCGAGCAAAAGAGGTTTCATTTATATCTAGATCAATTTTTTGCCGTCCTATAGAAGGATGTGGAAATTCAATTGTGCAGGTTATGCGCAACCCTTGATAGGGTACAACATAGGCATGCTTGTCACCCTGACTGAAGTAAATAGGCTGCGTAATATAAGCATATTTTCGTGGTTCATTTTGCTCTATAATGCCAGCCTGTTGAATGGCTTGCATAAAGTTTTTGGCACTTCCATCAATGATGGGAATCTCTGGGCCATCTAATTCAATAAACAAGTTATCAATTCTAAATGCAGACAGGGTCGATAAACAATGCTCCACAGTTGATACTGAAAATACACTGCCAGAAAGTGTTGTGGCATTCGATGTTGCAGAAACAAACTCAGATTTAGCAGAAACTGCCGGCCGGCCCGGCAAGTCGGCACGAATAAAATAAACTCCTGTGTTATCAGGAGCTGGCCTAAAAGTTAAAGAACAAGGCTTACCTGTGTGTAAACCCACCCCATCAACCCGCGCTGCTTTTTTAATCGTCCTTTGTAAAAACATAATATACTTAATTATACAGCAAGCTTGGTGCCAAATCTTATTAGCTTTTTGTGTTAAATTATAAGTATCTGTAATCTATTGATTATTTAAACTTTAAGGACTTTAGTCTAAAGCTAACCCCTGTACAAATTCGTGGCTATTTTACAACACCTGTGTTGGTTGTGAGCAACACTTTATTTTTAATTAAGCCTCTCGTTAATCAAGTTTTTTATCTAAACTCCAAAGTGGGTTAACCGTGAGTTGATTATAGCAACTCGAAGGAGTGACCCGGGTGTGCTCCGTAAACAAATGATGAGGAGTGACGGTCCCTCTCGCTGCTAAAAAAACAAAAATAGTTAACACTGCTAAAGATAAATATGAGGGAAGCGTTAGTATTTTTACTTTAATTTTTAAACTAAACAAAAATATTAAAATAGAAATAAAACTTCCAAACCAAAATGAAAATGGATAACTCGTAAACCAAAATTCCTTTAAAAATAACAACTGCCAATTAAAATCAGACTGTAAAAATTCATTGTTCAAAAGTACTGATTTTAAATTAATCCAACATAAACTAAGCAATAAAAGCCAGACAAGCACCAACCATACTCGTGAACCTATCGCTAAAGTAGATAAGCTTAGATTAAATAGTTTTACCATAAAACAAAGTATTAAAAATGGGAGTGATAAAAAAGCAAGCGTGAGTAGGTCAAAGCGAACTCCTGTATAATAAATAATCCAGACCCATGACCAATTAAAGTCTTCATTACAGGATATAGTTAATAAAGATATTGTCCGAAAAATAGTGAAAACCAAAATGAGTAGTAAAGACTGCTTTAAATACCAAGGTAAATTTGACTTAGTTAACATATAGCCTTTGTTCCTGGTCGAGCTGACATATCTCACTCCATCAGCGATACTAATTATAAGTGTAATTTGGCAAACATATAACTCGACGAGTGTCTAAATATGCGATGGCTTTTAATCGCCCTATTTTTATCAGCCTGTGGTCATGAGTCTAAAAAAGGACCACACCCACGCGCAGCAGCCTATGCTGCTGACGGCTTTACCTATGACAAAGAGCAACCCAAAAGATCAGGCAATGATTTTGATTTCTTTTACAAACGCTGCTCTTTAATGTCACAAAAGCTCAATAATGAACTTACAGAATATGAGTGCTCCTCTCCCTGATCTGAAGGCTCAGTAGTCTAGTAAATAGACAGCGACTAATTTATCTACAGTCAAATAGCATTAAATGCCGAACAGCATGGCACAGAGCCTGCACTTAACATCAATTAACGTCACTTCCGGGGGGAATTAATGATGAAACTTTGTACAGCTCGGGTCTCAAGTATTTTTTTTGCATTAAGCTTCACATTACCGCTTATGTATCAAAATTGCTCAAAAGTAGAATTTGAATCTGTAGACCAAGCTTTAAAAAGTAAAGTCATTAATACAGAGCCTGTATTTGATCAAGAAGAGACAAATGATCTTAACCCTGCAGGCTCTATTAACAGAGAACCTGCTTCAGAACATAACTCTGAAAATACTCCTAATAATAATCAACAACAAACTGAAAATCCCCCTAGCATTGATATACAGTATATTTGCTCAAATAAAGTGACCAACGGAATTGGATACAATTTAAAAACAGCAGGAAAACTTGTAGTTAATATTTTAGACAATCAGGGCAAGGTTGTTTGCATAGATGATTCAGCTAATATTAAAGAGCGACTTTTAAATAATAAAAAATTAGATTTCTCTTTATGTTCAAACTTAGCCCCAGGAAATTATCAAATTAATTTGGTCGATGATGCCAAGTCCAAACAGACTTATAATGATGTATACGGATTATTAATGGCTGCTGAGCGCACTGGTCAATCAACCGGAGCTGATGTAAAAAAAGAGTTTATTAAACTTCATATTGTCCAATCTGGGGGCAAAAAATCATTTTCTATTAATACAACAGATCTATCTGGCGCTGCTGTTAACGTAAAAAATGAAACTAGGGATGAAGGCAATAAGTTGTATTTTGCAAGTATTCTTTATGATAAAAATGAT
>CAYMKD010000175.1:0-5777 GCA_964390435.1 uncultured Pseudobdellovibrionaceae bacterium
TGCCATGGTACTGTAGTCGAATTATAGTTCCACACCAAATAGAGAGTGTAAAAAATAATTTAAAAGTAATTTTTGTTTCTGTAGAAGGTGAAAGAAGAGCCTTTGTGTTAAAACAGTTGGCGGAACAAATCTCTTGCTTCGAACCTCAAAATTGGATTTTTGAAAAAGATTTTGCTCAAGTAGCTCCCTATGAAAACCGCAATTGTTATCAAAAAGTAATGTATTATTTTTTTAATGATCAATATATAAATTGGAGATTGCCGACGCGATCTTTAGAGGCTTATGAGGCTCTGCCAAATGCTTAATCATGAAATACACACAGATATTAAGTCTTACTATGATCAAAGAGCTCCCTTGCAACTTTACCCTTATGCAGAGTCTTGGGACAATGTCATAGAAAAATTTGCAAACTTACTTGATCGTATAATTCAAAAACAACTCAATAGATCTAGCTCTAAAATTAAAGTCTACGATTGTACCTGTGGAATTGGAACTCAAGCTTTGGGGTTAAGAGCTAAAGGATATGAAGTTGCAGCTTCAGATCTTTCACCAGAAATGGTGAGGTTTGCAAATCAATATGCTGAAGAACGAAATCTAAAGGGAATTGAATTTTTTAGCCAAGACTTAAGATCACCTTTGCCAGACAGATGGCATCAACAATTTGATGTGAGTATGTCCATAAACAATTCTTTGGTTTTTTTATCAAATGAGGAGGAGGGCGATTCGGAGTTAGTAAGTGCTATTAACAATATTCACAACTCATTAAAACCAGATGGTGTTATTTTATTATCTCTTCGCCCCTATGATGAATATTTAAAAACTCGCCCCTCAGAGCCGCCGCGCAGAAACTGGCAGTATCGCTCATTTGGTAATCACGAGGTAAGATTTAGTCAAAAATACGATTGGCTTAACAATAATAAGCACTACATTTGTCACACAAAATATGAGAGACGTTGGCAAGACGGAAGTTTTGATGAAATTAATGAATCAGTAAAAGTCAGAGCTTGGCGAGAAGAAGAAATAATTAAAGTTCTTACAAAAAATAATTTTAAAAATATAGAGTCTTCGATTAAGCAAGATCAATCGGGTCACTATCGGGAAATTTGGTTTCAGGCTCGAAAGTAGGCCGTAACTGAGAGCTCAAGAAATTTAACTCGATAAAATGTTTATCTTTCTCATAACCAAATCGATTTTTTAATGCTTTTTGATAATACATATATTTTTCACCGAAGAGTTCATAGCCAGTTAATTTATTTCTAATTAACAAATCTGACCAAATATCTTTGTAGATCCACTGCTTCCACCAACGTGAATTTTCAAATTGCATTTGTGGGATTAAATTTTTCCAAATTTCAAGCCGTGGCTCATTTAAAAATGAGAGCTGTAGTTCTGCACTTAGTTTAAAAAAGCGATAATGTCCGTCCATTGAATGTTCTTTTTGCCATACCCACGGAATGGCATAAGAGCCACTTTCCACAGAATAAATCTCATTATTAATAACCTCTAAATAGACATCGCCGTTTCCAAATATAGGTAGACCATCAATCATTTGCCAACGCTTTAAATCAAAAGCAATAAAAGGTTCGTGGATTTTATATTTTGTAACATAATCTTCGAGTTCGTTTTCTAAGAAGTGATCTTGATCGAAATCAATGATTTTATATTTGATGTCTCTGGCTTTGCAAAAATTGATTGCATAATGAATATCAAATAAGCCTTGTCCTTTAAATCTAAAAATTCTTGCTTCAAAAGGAATTCCTGAATCTAAAAAACTTCGAGCTACGACTTCTGAATCGACTCCTCCAGAAAGTAGAACTCGAATGGGTTCTTTGCTGTGTTCATAAATCCACTTTGCAGCATGGAGACATTCATCTTTAAAACTAAGAGCAGGACGCTGACAGGACTTAAACTGTGTTTGGTAAATATCTGTGCTATCAGATCGAAGCGACATCCCAGACCAAGAATAATCAAAATAATCGTTAATTGTGACGGGGTTTAAGCTCATAGAGTTTTTCTTTATTTTGTATGAGTGAAATTAAAGTGCGGCTTAAATCAAATTCATACCAACTTTTTGCATTACTAACTGACTGCGGATGTCGGTGGTGATGGCCGTGGTATCCAAGTCCTAGAGTGAGAGGGCCTAACCATAAAGAATTAAGTGGACCATTTGGACTTTCTTTAGAGCTGTAGGTTAAGAGAAGTATTTTACTTAATAAATTATCTTTATCATGAAGGGCACTATTAACTAACCCGGTAGTTAAATTGCTTAAAAAACCGGGGAGTGCAATAAAAAAGCAAGCAAGTGGAAGGCTTAATAAGCTAAGAAATAAAAAAAGACTCAGATAAATAAATAAATAGTAACGATGTAAAAACTTAAGCCATGGATCTTTACTTAAATCTCTAAGTGGCAAGTAATTAATACTTTCTGGCTTAATTCTCCAGTACCAAAAAATAAGAGAATGAAAAAAACCATGTATGGGAGAGTGTATGTCTTTAGCTGTGTCAGAAAAGGGATGATGAATATTGCGATGAATAGCAACCCATGTAAACAAACTATTTTGCCCGGCAAAAAGCCCACAAATGGCGAGGAGGCGGCGCCAAAAAATAGATGTTTTAAAACTGCGATGGCTAAACAACTTATGATAGCCGATTTGAACTCCTAAGCTATCAAATAGAAAGAAACCCAAAAGTGTTAATAGCAACCACGAAAATTGCTCAGTCTTAATTAAAAAGTAAATTGCATAAGAGCTGCCAAAAAGGCAAAGTCCAAGTGGAAGGCTTGGGTAAAGACGATTAAGATGATTGAGCTTAGGCATGTGACTTGACAGACTTTATGCCCCCTTCCTAAGCTTTAGTCTTATGTAGGGAGAATCTTTGTGTCAAGTTTGGTAGGTAAAAAGCTCTTGATGACTGGAGCGAGTTTATCCGGGATTCATCTATATAAGACAGCTCGAGAGCTTGGCTTTGAAGTCAGTCTTGCGTCATCAACAATTTTGCCAGAATTGAGAGAAAAGCTAGAGCGTGCTTACGAAGGGCAAAAAATTAATTACATTCCAAGCCGCTGGGATCAAAAACTTGATTATGATCAATATGATCGCTTGTATTTTGACTCCGTGGTTAAAATTGTCGAGCAAGAGAACATCGGGCTAATTTTACCCAACTCAGCTACCAATAACTTTGATATAATTGCAGATGTAAATGAAAAGTTTAATTTCCCTGGGATTAAGCCCAAGCCCGCCCGTTTGTTTAGAGAGAAAGAAAGCTACATCGAAGTTTTACGTCAAGCGAATATACCTATTGCGAAAACTTATCAAAGACTGGGGAGCTGTGAAACAGCCGTTGATTGGTCAAAGATTGAATTTCCATGTATTTGTAAACCCAGTCGAGGATCTGGTGGTGTAGGGGTTTATGTTGCATATGAGCGCGAAAATCTAGAATGGTTTTTAAGTTATGAAGAAGATGTTTCTCAACTGTCAGAAATCAGAAAGTTCTTTATTGATAAAAATAAAATAGGCTACATGAGATTGCCATACTGTTCTGGCGGCGGTGGATATATGATTGATCAATGGCTTGAGGGTGATGTTGTCAGCATTGCTGGTCTTATTAAAGAAGATGGAGTTGAAATTAATCTTATTTACGATATAGAAATGTGTCGTCCGCCGCAGCAAGTTGAAACGGGTTTTGTTTGGCCATCAAAATTTTCACATTTGGAAGAAAAAATCTCTGAAGTTTGTAAACAAGCTTGTCGTGCACTGCCTTTTCCCATTGGTCCATTTATGATGGATGTTATTGTTGGTAGAGATGAAAAGGTTTATGTCATTGATCTTGCCCCAAGAGTCAGCTCTTCAGGAGAAGAGATGCTTTATTGGATTTATGGGAAAAATAATTTTTACGCCCGAAATATTATAAAGCTATTAACTGGCCAGGAGGCAAATGAGAGCGCTCCGCCAAATCCAAAGCCAATTATTTGTCGAAGTTTGCCGATTAATCCAGGACAAGTCAGAGAAATTCACTATCCTACTACCATACCAGATTATATTTGTGAGACAGATTTTTGCTTATCTCCGGGCGATCGAGTTTTAAGTTTTTTTAGTGATAAACGAGCCTCTGATCGGGGCTCTTTTGTTGCTACAGGAAAAAATATAGAAGAGGCTGAAAAAAATTGGCAAAATTACTTTTCACAAATTCACATTGAAATGACTGAAGCATGAGTACTTTGATTAAAAGAACTCAATCAATTATTTGGACAAAAAAATCTTCAGCTCAAATAGAAGAATATAAAAAAAATGGTTTTTTATTTTTGCCTCAAGTACTAAGCAAAAGAGGATTAGAAACTCTGCAAAACAAGGCAGAACAAATTAAATTACTTAAAAGGCCTGGTCAAATTTTTGAACGAGATGGTAAATCGGTTCGTTCCCAGTTCAATTTTCATGAAGCTCTACCAGAATTAAAAAAAATTTTAAAAGAAGAGTCTCTTTTAAATCACGCGCAAGAAATTTTAGGTGAGAGTTTATATATTTATCAAAGTCATGTTAATTATAAAGAACCACAAACAGGTAAAGAATATGCCTGGCATTCAGATTACACATTTTGGCATTGGCAAGATGGCATGCCTCAACCTAGAGCTGTTTCAATCATGATTTTACTAACAAAGCATAGTGAGGAAAATGGTCCACTTATTGTTTTAAAAGGTTCTCATGAGTATTATTATCAAAAATCTTGGCAGCCATCGCAAAAGTCAGCAGAAGAGGAAATTCATCATGATTCAGCAGAAGACTACGAATCCAATGGTTTAGTTTTACCTGAACAATTGTCCACGTTTTCAAAAAATCAATATCAGACTATTTGTGGAGAACCAGGGGACGCATTTATCATGGATGCAAATCTCTGGCATTTTAGCGCAGAGAATAACAGCCAAGGGCCGCGCAGAGCTTTATTTGTTGTGCTTAATCATGTGGAAAACGCACTTGTACAACCTTTTGGTGGTGGCCCGGGAAGGCCAGAGTTTATTACGAGCCGTGAAATGAGTTTGCTTTAAGGAGAGTTAAAATTGCGATTAGAAGTTGAAATGGATGCGTGGTCAGATGGCCAAATAGAATCTAAGTTATGGCTTTGCAGAGAGTTAGAAAAACTCAACTTAGGATCGAGTGTTGTTTGGATCCTTGGTGCTTGGTACGGCCTTACGGGTTTTTTGCTTTTAAGTCGAGAACGTTGGCCAATTAAAAGTATAAGGTCCTTTGATATTGATGCGATGGCAACTCAAACAGCTGATTTAGTAAATAAAAATTGGGAAATTAAAAATTGGCTCTACAAAGCTTTTACTATTGATTGTAACGAGCTTGATTATGAAAGCACACAATTTGGTGACTTGCCCGATGTGATTATCAATACAGCTTGTGAACACTTTAATGATTTGTCGTGGTGGCAAAAAATTCCAAGTGGTAAAATTGTAGCTTTGCAGAGTACAGATCAGAATCATGACAATGATGAGTCAACTTTAAACATTTATTCAGTTGAGGAAATGAAGGCGACTTATAAAAATTATTCGCGAGTTCTTTACGAGGGAAAGCTTGAGTTTAACTATCCTGATAGAAGTTTTGTTCGCTATATGTTGATCGTAGAGAAATAACGCGTCGCCACCAAACCTCTGCCTTAGATAGGTGACTTTCGCTTTGACTTAGAGCCCGGGTCAAGTTTACATCTTTGCCTCTGACAACTTTAAGGCCAGGTAGCTCAGTCGGTAGAGCAGAGGACTGAAAATCCTTGTGTCGGCGGTT
>CAYMKD010000176.1:0-5775 GCA_964390435.1 uncultured Pseudobdellovibrionaceae bacterium
CCAAATGTTTTTTAGTAATTAGAAGTTTGTCATTTTCTGTGTAACCAGAAATATGAATAACTTCCATACGATCTCTCAGTGCGGCCGGAATGTTCTCAAGAACGTTAGCCGTTGCGATAAATAAAACGTTACTTAAATCAAAATCAACGTTTAAGTAGTTGTCACGGAAAGTAGAGTTTTGTTCTGGATCAAGGACTTCAAGCATTGCAGCACTTGGGTCGCCTCTAAAATCGCTACCAAGTTTGTCAATTTCATCAAGAACTAAAACTGGATTTTTACTTTTCACTTGTCTTAAAGCTTGGATTACTTTTCCTGGCATAGCGCCGACATAAGTACGACGATGTCCACGAATTTCAGCTTCATCTTTGACTCCACCAAGAGCCACTCTAAAATACTCACGCCCCATAGATCTTGCGATAGATTTTCCAAGAGATGTTTTACCAACACCTGGAGGTCCAACGAAACAAAGTATTGGGCCTTTCATATCGGCTTTAAGTTTTCTAACTGCTAAAAACTCTAGTACGCGGTCTTTTGCTTTGTGTAAATCATAGTGGTCGTCATCTAAAATTTGTTTTGCATGAGCAAGATCAATATTATCAGATGAAGACTTGTTCCACGGAAGATCCACCATCCAATCAAGATAGGTTCTAACCATAGAGGCTTCGCTTGCATCTGGATGCATGCGCTCTAAGCGAGTGAGTTGTTTAAGTGCTTCAATCTCAACAGCTGAAGGCATTCCAGAGTT
Source organism: uncultured Pseudobdellovibrionaceae bacterium (assembly GCA_964390435.1). GTDB lineage: Bacteria > Bdellovibrionota > Bdellovibrionia > Bdellovibrionales > Bdellovibrionaceae > CAYMKD01. The sequence continues at coordinate 746 of CAYMKD010000176.1, forward strand.
ACGAATTTTGTCACGTAACTCATCAAGCTCCTCAGTTTTTGAATCAGCCTCACCAAGTTCATTTTTTATAGCGCGCATTTGTTCTCGTAAAAAGTACTCTCTTTGCGATTTGCTCATCTCATCTTTAGCTGTGTTGCGAATTTTTTGTTGCATTTGCAATACTTCAAGTTCGCCAACTAAGATTTCATTAACAAGTTTAAGTCTTAATTTAGGGTCAGAAGTTTCTAAAACTTTTTGTGCTTCAGGAACTTTTATTCCAAGGTTACTTGCAATGAGATCAGCGAGGCGACCTGGATCGGTAACATCATCAAGCACTAAAAGAATATCTGGAGAAAGCACGCGTCCTAGAGCAATGATTTTTTCTATATGCTCTTTGGCAGTGCGAATCATCGCTTCACTTTCTAAATTTGCAGTGCTTGGTGCTTCTTCAATTTTTTCTACTTCAACTTCAAAAGAAGGATTTGTTTTAGAAAACTTCTTAATTCGCCCTTTGCCAACACCTTGTATAAGAATTTTCACTCGGCCATCAGAGAGCTTGCGCATTCTCATAATCATGGCAATTGTGCCCACAGAGTAGATAGAATCTGGACTTGGATTCTCTTCTGTAATTTCTTTTTGTGAAGCCAAAAAGATGAGGCGATTTTTTGTAAGTGCTTCTTCAACGGATCTGATTGAAGTTTCCCGGCCCACAAAAAGTGGAAGTATCATATAGGGGAAGACAACAATGTCACGAACAGGAAGCATTGGTAGAGTAGGTGGTATTTCTAGTACTTTATCATCAAAGCTCATATGGCTCCTACGCAAGTTGCGGAATAGGGGTCAGTTTCTTTCTCAACTCTTCGGAGTTTGTTACCAGTGCTTTAAGAAAAAATGATGAATAAGGGTCCGGAATTACTAAAAAATCTCGACTAGCCAAGACGGCGAATAAGCGTTAGGCCGAGCCTTTAGACTTAAAAACTCGACGAAGATATAGATGGATCATAAGAGATCTAAACGCATGTAGAACTTTTTTACATCGTTATTATGATTTTAAAAAAATTTTTTGATTTCTAAAAAATTAAACTAAAAAGCTTCGTTGTGTATCTTCTTCCTCTTCTTTGCAGTCAATGCAAAGACTAGAGAAAGGTCGGGCTTCAATACGTTTTTGACTAATGCTTTCGCCGCAAGATTCGCATTGACCAAAAGAACCGTCCTCAAATTTAGATAAAGCTCGCTCTATTTTATATAAGAGGCTGCGATCGCGTTCGTGTAACTGTAAGGACAAAGTAATAGATGTGTCTTGCGCGGCAAGCTCAGCTTCATCAGCACGAGTTTCTGGTTTCATTTCATTGGCTGTCCGAAACTCACTGGTTCTGTTGAGCATGTCGCGTTTTTGTTCAACAAGATAAGTCTTTATATGTTCAAACTGCTTCATTCGGTTCCCCTCCTCCTAAAGCTGAGCTACTCATATCTAAAAGTATCAGGGAAGTGTCACTAAAAAACAGCGTATGCTTAAAAAAGCAGCTGGATATCGATGCAGAGCTTCTTACTCAAGATGTGCAAATCGACGCTTCATGGCCTCACGAATTTCAGCTCCTTCAATACTGAGGCGAGTCCAGGGAATGGCCAAAAGTCTTTCAATTTCAATTGTCTCATCGGTCTCTTCACAGACGCCGAAGCTTCCTCTTTCAATGCGTCCTAATGCGAATTCTATTTCGAGTAGGTGCTCACGCAAGCGCTTTTGAGAGAGTAAAAAATTGTTCTCTTCTCTTAATGCAACGCTGAGATCAATTTCATCGCCAGAACTCTTTTCTACAGAGTCAAATTCAGCTTTAGAGGCGCGCACTCTATTGAGTATCTCCTGCTTCATGAGCAGTAAGCGTTTGCGGCATTCGATTACAACGTGTTCTGGTATTGTCTGAAGCATAAAAGCTCCTCCTTTCAATAAATTACTTAGTCAATTGAACTAAGTTGTCTGTTTAGACAGCCACAAAAGAGAAAGCGGTTAAAAGATTTCCACATAAATTTGGCTTATTGTGGATATAAGCAGCTGGAGGGTGTGATTCTTTTGGCACTAAAATGTATACACAAAGCCAATCTTACTATGAGTGATTTTGGTGGCTCCTTCGATCATTTCGGAGTCATAGTTTAAGTTAAAGAGTTCAGCCATAAGACTAAAGGAGGATTTACCAAGTGGAGTTAATTGAAGCCCGACGTTTAAAAAATTAGTTTTTTGAATTTTGGATTTCGTATTGGCAGCAGGGCCAAAACTAAAATGAAAACTGTAGTAAGCGGTAGAAGCAATAAGACCAAAATGAGCTCCGGCAAGTAAATCAAAACCGGAATTATTAGCTGGATGTATAAGTGAAAATAAATTAGGTCCGATAAAAAAACAAAAAAATTTAGACCCTCCAATATTACTAATTAGGCTATTTTTAATAGAAATAAACTGAAAGGTATTTTCATTCGTATTGCTATTCATATGAGAAAAGTCAAAGCTTCCTCCAAAGCTATAATTTTTATTAAGTCTTTTTGAGCCAAGAAGACCAACGTTAAAACCTTTTCCTGCTTCTTTAAAAGCCAAATTCTCTACCTTAAAATCTGAGAAACTTAAATTCGTTTTAAAGTTTAGGTCATCATAAAAACTTAAAATAGAATAGGTATATGCATGCACAAAATGAGGAGTTAGCCCCAATATAAGGATGAGTAAAACTCTGTTAACTGGACGTGGCATTTAAGAAAATTTTACCACTATTTTTCTGCGCTTATAACAAGGTCTGCGTAGGTCTCGACTTTGGAGAGAATTAAATTTGGGTGTCTGATGTTTACATAAAATCCATGAGACTTTAGTCGATCTAAAAGAGACGAAAAATGACTTTTAGAGGTTTGGTTGTAGTTAAACTCAAAGACAAGGTTTAGCACAAAGTCGAGTCGATGGCTTTTTTCTAAGCTAGCGAGAACATCTTCTTCAAAACCTTCAATATCTAATTTAATTAAATCTACGGGTTTTTCAATTAAAGAACTGAGGTCAATGTTTTTAACTTCTATACCCGGTCCGCTCAGAGCAACTGAGTTGTTGACCCGATGAGCGCCCTCTTTACTAACAACCACATGGGGTTCAGGGGAATTAGAGACCGCCACATTTAAAACAAAAACACTTTGTAGATGGTTTAATGCAATGTTTTTTTTAAGCTCTATTGCGGTTTCTGGGTGAGCCTCAATGCAAGTAATGAAAGCGTCCTTATAGAGCCATTTAAAATAATGAGCAGCTAGACCCCAATGAGCACCTACATCTAAAATGAACGGCTGCGAATTCTTAGATTTGAAAAAATAAAACTGATAAACAAAAATCTCTTCGAACAAAAATATAAAGGTCTTAAAGTTAATAGGGTGAAATTCAAAGCCTAAGAACTGTACTTTTTTTACCTCACTTAGTTTGAGTTTAAATAAGAGCTCTAAAAACTTAAGTTTGTTTATGGCTAAAAAAAGACCTACAGACTTTTTAGGTGACTGATAAAAGCGAAGATTCCAAATTAAAAGTGTTTTTAGCCAGTAAATCAGTTGCCTGCCCTCGACCTTTCACAAATAGCCCTTTAGAAGAATACAGATAAAGAACAACTCTGCATAGGTGGATCGATCTTAAATGAACAGTGCATTATAACTGAATAGTGGTTTATTTTTATCATAAACAGGTGAAAAATCATAAGCTGATGGAGCTAATTAAGAGCAAAAAAATTTTAGCAATAGGCGCTCATCCAGACGATGTTGAGTATGGCTGTCTAGGTCTTTTGTTAAAAGCAAAAGGTGCCGAAAAATTGATTTATGTTGCAAGCCTTGGCTCTAAAGGAGATCCCTCTTCTAATTATCAGCGCAAAGATGAAAGTTTTGAAAGCCTACAATCGGTAGAGCCCCAAAAACTTATCATTCGCGAAAAAGCTGGTATAGAAAGTAGTGATTTTGAAGAAATTTCCTCAGAACTATTCCAACTTATTAATGTTGAGCAGCCGGACTTAATACTTACTATGGGACCACATGATACACACCAAGAGCATCATAGAGTTTATGAGATGACTATATCGGCGGCTCGCAGATCTAAGGCGAGTATTCTATGTTATGGAATACTCAGTAATACGCCAGAGTTCGCACCAAAATACTTTGTTGATATTCAAGACGTTTACGAACAAAAGAAAAAAGCCCTTTCTTGTCATAAGTCGCAAGCAAAAAAATATTATATGACGAATGAATATCTAGAGATATTTCACTCCCATAAGTATGCAGCGCTACATGGTATTCGATTTTCAGAAGCTTATGAAATAGTAAGACTATTTAATTGAGAGAAGTTAATGAGCTTTAAAATTGCATCAAACTGTCAAATCGACCCTTCTGCTATAATCAATGTGAAAGAAGGTTTTTTAGGTGAAGGAGCCATCATTCGAGCTAATGTTCGAATTGAGGGAACACGAATTGAAATAGGACGAGAAGCCTTTATAGATATTGGAGCAACAATAGGCGGCGGATCTTGCTATGATCCTGAGGCTTATTTGAAAGCTGGTGACTGGCTGCATATGGGAATGAACTCACATATTAATATTGCTCGTGGAGTAAGTGTCGGTCATGAGTTCGGCTGTGGAATTGAAACAAAAATTTTTACACATGGTGCTTATATTGATAGCTATAATTTAGGGGCGCCCGCTCAGTGGGCTTCAACAAAAATTGGCAATAGTGTTTGGCTCCCAAATGCTTGGGTTAACCCGGGAGTCAATATTGGAGATAATGTGGTGGTAGCGTCGAGATCTTTAGTTAATAAAGATCTTCCAGAGGGTAGCTTGGCAGGAGGAGTTCCTGTAAAAGTAATCAAAGAAAGATGCTTTCCTAGAGAAATTTCGAGCTCTGAAAAAAAACAACTTATTAATGAGATAATTCGAGTGAGTTTAAGCAGATATGCTAGTGATAAAAAATCAGATCATAAAGCCTCTGATGTGATTCACTTTGAAAATGAAAGCCTGCTCGTTAAGTTTAATGGAAAAAAGACAGAGATTGACTTGAAAAAT
>CAYMKD010000177.1:0-5708 GCA_964390435.1 uncultured Pseudobdellovibrionaceae bacterium
TTATGTCGCCATTTACAATGAGTCCTGGGCCTCCTAAAATAGGAGACTTGGCTTGATTACCAGAGGGTATAAAATTTGTTTTATCTAAAAAAGACCCAAAAGTTGCCGTAACACTGCCCTCTTTAGGAGTATAGGCATGAGAGTTTAAATGAAATCCCAAAAGATAGACAAAAAGCGTTGTTTTAATAACAGACATAAAGAAAGATTAGATTTGATGTTGAAGAAAATAAAGGTACTTCTTTCTTTACTGATACTTTTTTTTGTTGGGAGCGTCATTGCACAAGAAAAAGTATCCAACGAGAGTTTTGAGCAAGATATGATTGATAGCAATATTGCTATTTCTGATTGGCTTGATAATGCAGCTGAGAGCATAGATTTATTTATAGTTGGTAAACGAGTTACCAATCGAAAAAATAATACAAGTATTAGAATTGAAAATGGAACTTATCTCACTGAGGGGCAAACTGAGAAAAATGCCACGAGTGTTATAGTTAATTTGCAATTGCCAAACCTAGAAGAGTATTGGCAATTAAAATTTACTTCATATGATGAAAATAAAGAAAAAAGTTTTTCGCAAAGAGGCGATTTGCGAAAAGCTCCACGTGAAGATAATTATGGAGCCACCTTAGGTTTATTTAGAAAACTTGGAGATATTCGCACGGCCTTTCAGCCGCGTATTGACTTAAGGGATCCATTTAAAGTCTCCCATTCTTTGAGTTTTGAAAGTACTGCTGACTTAAATAGTTATAAAGTGAGCCCAAAGATAGATTTTTATGCTAATCCAGATGATGGTACGGGTATTTTCATGCAGATCAATGTGGATTTAAATCTAACAAATAAATTTGATTTTACTTTTATAAATGATGGTGATTACAAAGAAAAGCTTCATCTTCTCTCTGTAAATAATGGATTCTCAATTGGTCATAAGGTAACAAATCATGCATCACTTGCTTACAGCTTGATTTTCAATTCTATTAGCAGAGAAGAGTATCATTTACATGCATATACAGCCTCTGTATCGTTGAATCATTTAATTTATCGAAACATATTAAGTTATAGTTTGACTCCATACTTAAGTTTTGGAAGATCTGAGGATTTTAGAGGAATTCCTGGTCTTTCTTTTATTGTTGCGTTGAATTTTTAAGCGTTTACTCGCGTGGTTTATAATATTTGTCTCTTTTTATAGGAAGGTTATATTGTGGTAAAAGTGGAACAGCTTCAAATGAGTTTCCGTGTGTTATTGCTGTTGGTTTTTGTATTTAGTTTTATTCTTATCTTTGTACCTTTTTTCATGCCTATATTAATTGCAATTTTTGTGGCTTTTGGACTAGAGCCAATTATTAGAAAAATAAAACTAAAGACTAAGAGAAGAACTTATTTAGCTGCGGGTATTCTTAGTTTTTTATTTTTAGCAGTTTTTATTCCTATAATTATTGTACTAATTCGTGTGGTTAATGAAATTAAAAAGCTGTCAGTAGATTCCATTCAAAGCTCACACTTATTTCAATCAATCTTTAATTTACTAGCCAAGCTTCAAGTCTATGGTCAACAGTTTATTGATACAATAGGATTAGATCCTGATACAATCCCTAGCAAAGAAAGTATTTTTTCTAAAGCAGGTCCATTTATTGTTGAAAAAACTACGGCGGCATTTAGCTCTCTCCCAAACTTAGGATTAGCTATATTTATATTTCTATGCATGCTTTTTATTTTTATCACGCAAGCAGGAAAAATAAAAAATACCTTTATTAAGTCAAAACTATTGCCTGAGGATGAAATCAATCAAATCATTTCTATTGTAAAATCAAGTTGTAATATGATCTTAGTTTCAACTTTGTTGATTGGTGGGTTGCAAGCAACAATCGTTGCTATAGGGTCTTCAATATTTGGGCATAATGAATTCTTTTTAATTTTTGTGACCACATTTGTTTTATCTTTTATTCCAGTTATTGGCGCAGCACCGGTTGCTGTATTTTTATCAATCATATCGTTTTTAAATGGTGATAATGGCGATGGCGCTGGTCTACTTGTAGTTGCTGCTATTGCGGGTAGTATCGATAATATTATTAAGCCCTATGTTTTTTCTAGCGAAGATGAGGGATTGCATCCAATTATATCTCTTTTAGGAATTATTGGTGCTATAGTTGTTTTTGGTTTGCCAGGCTTGCTTTTAGGACCATTTATTATGCAAATTTCCGTAAGGCTGACACCACTCATGGTAAAAAAGCTTATAAGATAAAGTGCATTAATAAATTCTGAAACAACCGGCTATGATGGTTTCTATAGACAAAAAACCAATGCTGACCTATGGTGGATGATCCTCATTTCAAAAGGAGTCCAAATGATTTATGAGGTAACTGTCCCACAATTTATTAGAGCACTTAAAAATTTAAACTATATTTTAGATAAAGCAGCACAACATGCAGAAGTTAAAAAATTCGATGTCGAAGTTCTTCTAAACTCAAGGCTTGCTCCCGATCAATTCAATCTCATTAGGCAAATACAAATTGCTTGTGATACGGCTAAATTGGGTGTGGCTCGATTAACCGGTAAAGAAGCTCCTAAACACGAAGATAACGAAAAAACATTGCCCGAGTTAAAGTCTCGTATTTTACAAGTTATTGATTATCTAAGTTCTTTTTCTGCTAGTGATTTTAAAGGAGCCGAAGAGAGACAAATTTCTCAGCCACGTTGGGAGGGAAAGTATTTGTTAGGCATGGACTATGCCACCCAGCATGCTATTCCAAATATCTATTTTCATATAACAACTGCATACTCAATCTTAAGACATAATGGAGTTGATGTGGGCAAAAAAGATTATTTAGGTGAGTTGTCCTTTAAAAAATAATTTAAGTGAAAGTTTTATGCAGAACATAAGATCAGCAAAAAAAGAAGATGTGCCGACCATATTAAAGCTTATTAAAGAGCTAGCCGAATATGAAAAAGAACCTCATGCAGTCAAAACAAATCACGAAGACCTACTAAGAGATGGCTTTAGCGAAACCCCTCTTTTTCAATGTTTAATTGGAGAAGTTAATAGAGAAGCCGTTGGGTTTGCTCTATATTTTTTTACTTGGTCTACATGGGAGGGGCGTCCCACACTTTATTTAGAAGACCTATATGTTCGTGAATCTAAGCGAGGTACTGGACTTGGTTTTTCTATGTTTAAGAAACTGGCAGAGATCGCAGTTGAAAAGAATTGCTCTCGATTTGAATGGGCTGTTTTAGATTGGAATCAGTCGGCCCGAGATTTTTATCATAAATTAGGAGCTTTTCATAAGAACGATTGGCTTCCTTACCGTCTCGAAGGCTCATCTCTATTAAATTTAGCAAAAAGCTAATTGCAAAATAATATGAATATCCATAACCTTTCTTTAAAGGAAGTAATTAAAAATGCTTTTAAAGAAAAACTGGATATTTTTTCTAAATAGATGGATGCTTATCTTTTTAATGTTTTTTATCGGCATCAATGCCTACGCCTATAAGGATAAATCCTTTTATGGTGGAGTTGGTTACTATTCGCAAAATACATTTTACCGAGTTACAACCAGCCCAGATGCATCTAAAAATTTAATGGGAACATCGATCTACCCATTAGTGTTTAAATACGACTGGAGCTTGTATCAAGATTGGTTTTTATCACCTACTTTCACATACACTCTTATGCCAAGAAGCTCTTCTGCGAACTCAGCTGAGGTAACGATATGGCATATGATACTTCCATTTGGCACAAATTTAAGTAGTTCTTCAGAAATAACTTGGGATTGGTTTGTTGGCCCAGGTTTAATAAACTATGAGATTAAAGGTGCTGGTGGGACAAAAGATCTTAGTAATGGCACTGGTACAGCTACTTTTGCCGTACCCGGAGGAAGCAGTAAAGTTAGAAACTTCACTTTTAATATTGGCGGAGCCTTTAACTATCAAAACTCAAGAGTAGGCTTAGACTTAATTACAGAGGGGTTTTTATCTAGTGAGAAAAGAACCTATAGTATCATGCTGAGTTATGTTTACAGATTTTCAGAGGCATTTTAATGAAGTATTTAATCATTTTTTTAAGCTTATGTAGTACACCGTGTTTTGCATTTACTTTGAACAGCACATCAAATTCTAATTTTATGGGATGGGCAAATCCTGAAGTTAAATTTCTAATTAATACTGCAAATTGTCCAGCTGGAGTTGATGTAGAGGCCCTTATGAATGAGGCTTTAAGTATTTGGAATAATGTTCCAACGAGTAATGTTAAAGTTTCAGTTGCTGGTGGAACAAATCTAACTTCTGCTTCTTCACCAACTACAGTTTACTGTGAAATTAATTTTCAAAATGTTACAGGAGCTGATCAAAATTTCGTGCCTGCTGGAGCAGGTATTGCAGCCAGCGGTAACTTTGCAAGTGCTGGAATTTTTTATATCAATGCCTCTGTGGGTGCGGCTAATATCGCAGGATATGATCATACAAAATTGCTGATCATTATGGCCCATGAGATTGGTCATATTTTAGGGCTTGGCCACTCGGAAGATCCTAGTGCCTTGATGTACTACAACGCCAGTCTTAAAGAAAATCTCAGTCTAGCTCAAGATGATATTGATGGTATTAGTTATCTATATCCACGAAATGAATTAGGAGATGATAAGCAAATGGGATGCGCTTTAGTTAAAAACTTAAAGCCACCAGGCCCTGGTTCGATGTCTTTATTATTTTTTATTTTATGCCTACCTTTATTGGTATTAATAGGAATTAAATCATTTAATTTTAATAAGTATAAAACAAGGAGCTAAAAAGTGATTTTATTAAGAGGTTTAGTATTTTCAGTTGTCATTACTCTAGCAACTCATTTGCATGCAAAAGAAATGAGTCGACCTATGAAAGACATGAATGGCGATTGCTCTAATTACAAAATAAATCTATCTAAAGAATTTGCTGAGTGGGATAAAGCAGGTCTTACTGTTGCAAGCTCTGCTTCAGAAGTTTTGCCAGTTGGAAAAAAAATGAACTTGCAACTAGCAGAAAAAGACCAGGTTAAATTTTTATCGGAACCAGAAAAAGTAATTCCAGTAAAAGGAAAAAATCACTCCGGCGTATTTAACTTAAAAATTCCTAAAGCTGGAGCATACAGAGTGGCTGCAGGATCAAAGCTCTGGTTTGATTTAGTCGACAAAGAAAGTAAGCAAAAAGTTTCTTCAAGTGCTTTTGAAATGCAAACAAAATGCGATAAAATTTTAAAAGTAGTCACATTTAATTTGCAACCTGATAAAGATTATCTTTTGCAGATCAGTGGTAGCAATAAAGAAGCTGTGTCTCTTATAATTTCAAAAGAGTAGAGCAGTAATATACAGCTGGATATGTAGCCATCCAGGCAAACACAAAGCGATTAAGCCCCAGAGCAAAGAAGTTAATTATATGAAATAATAATCCTAAGCTTATATAGTTGATGGCCCACTTGGGGCCTATTAGTGCTAAGGGAAAACTAAGCTCAAATAAAATAACAAACCAAGATTTCAGCAGGCAAAAAATTTTTTTTATAGACAGAGACTTAAAAAAATTTGGTACTTCATATGCTGATGAGTTTAGGTAAAGATTTAGAGCCTCACCTGAGAGCCATTTTGAATGTCTAAGCTTAGCAAATCCTGCAATAAAATACGATAAAATGGATTGTACACAAATATACCAAAAGCAAAACTGCATGGCTAAAGAGCTGCCACCCGAGTAAG
>CAYMKD010000178.1:0-5697 GCA_964390435.1 uncultured Pseudobdellovibrionaceae bacterium
ATCGAATTAGCTCTGTAATTAAAGAAAATAATAATTCTAAGGAGACATCATGAATAAACTCAAGTTTGTGGCTCTTTTGTTAAGCACATTAACTTTAGCAGCACTTACCCACTATCAATCTGAAGCTCGAAAAGAAATTACAGCGGGCTCTCTCTTACAACCACAACCTAATTTTAAAATAGTAGATAACTCAAACTATATGCCCGTTGGAACCCACTCGAATGCTCTACATAATTTTAAAGGCACTATTAAGTTTCCTGATCACTTAATGATTTCAAAACCTGCAAAAATTAGCAAAGACCTTGTTTTGGATAAAAACCCTCAAGCTTTCCCTGCTGTTCGTCTTTCTTTTATTAGTCATGGCAGTGATCTTATTCCTGTTGAGAGAAACATTATTTTTCCGCAAGATGGCAATAGCTTTTGGCAAATGCTTGTGGCCCCTGGAAAGATTTGGTCTGAGCCATCAGATCTGGGATGGTCGCGGGCTTCTTTCCCATTTACTTTAATGAATGTATTTGAAAATGACACTCACAACGGCCTTATGACTTTTTTGTTTAAAGATCAACAGATCTCAATGGTGAGATACCAAATTGTTCAACAAACTCTACCTTTTTTAATCGAGAAGATTTTCACAGCTTGGGGCCAAGTCCCTGTTCAATTTGAAGCCAGTAACATTCCTAATGAGACTCAGATTATTGCTGATTTTATTTCAGAATCTAAAGCTCGCTGGCAAGTAAAGCCTTTAAATAAACTCAAATCTTTAGTGCCAGAAGAGATATTTGAAAATTTTGATGGTGGAACAAAGCCTAAAGAGAGAATCGTCAGCGGTCTTGTAAAAGATAAAGTGATTTACTCTAGAGCTTGTCGCACAGAAGCGGGCGACTATCCTTACTGCTCCTACATGCATCAAGGAATATGGTCTGCCACAAAATCTGCTGGTGGCGCCTTGAGCATGTTTCGTTTAGCGCAAAAATATGGCCCTGAAGTTTTTAACTATAAAATCAAAGACTATATAGATGTTACTGCAACCCATAATGGCTGGGACAATATGACTTTTGCTGACGTGTTGAATATGGCCAGTGGGCTCGGAAGAGGCACCCTTGAAACTAATCCAAATGATATTGAGGATGGCAATGAATATGATGATCAGTATATGGAGTGGTATTTAGCTCCCAATTTAAAAAAGAAAATGAAATGGGTAATGGAAGAGCCAGCCTATCCGTGGGGACCTAATGTACATGCTCGTTACCGCGATTATGATCCCTTTACGCTTTCTGTAGCTATGGATCACTTGCTTAAAGAACGAGAAGGGCAAAATAAAAAACTATGGGATATGATGCAAGAAGAGGTTTTTCGTCCAATTGGAATTTATCACCTAGCCCATAACCACACTCTTGATAAAAACGATAACAGCTCTGTACCTCTCATGGCTTATGGCATGTATTTGGATTTAGACAGCCTAGCTAAAATTTCAACACTTCTACAAAATAGAGGCGTATGGAATGGAGAAAAAATCCTGCATCCCAATAGTGTAGATAAGGCCTTAAAACTAAGGCCCGGCACTGGCTTTACTACAGCTTGGGAAATTCCAGCTGGTGAATACTTATATTATAATTATTTTTGGCACATGCCTTTTGTGACTCAACAAGGTTGTCATGTCACAGTTCCTGTAATGCAAGGCTGGGGTGGAGTTCTTATCAGCCTTATGCCAAATGGAATAACTGGTTTTCGCATCGGTATAAATGATGACTATGAAAATGACATTGTTTGGGACTCAACCAGCATGGCCCAATTTGCCGAAGCCATCACTCCATTTTCCTGCAACTAAAAGGTGCCAGGCACCTTTTCCTTAAACAGCGCGTCGGACAAAAGGTACTAGGTACCTTTTGTCCGCAGATGAGCGTAGGTTTTATAAGTGGAACTAATCCAAGTTTTTAAAGTTCGGTTAGATGAAATTAAAGCAAATACAAGTGTTTTATCACTGGCCGAGAAAACCTATATTAGTGGCCTAAAAAATAAAGACTATGCTGAACAAAAATTAAAATCCTATACCTTTTTAAGAGAGAGCCTCAGTGAAATTCTTAAAGTCCCTCCCGAGGCTTTATGTTTTAAAACCTCTCCCCATGGTCGTCCTTATTTACCTGACTATAAAGTTTCATTTAATTTGTCACACTCTGGAAACTATTTAGCTCTGGCTATTTCTCAAACTGTTGACGTTGGTTTAGATATTCAAGAAAAACGAGAATATAATCCTAAGTTATATGAAACCATATTAAATCAAAATGAACTTTCTCAACTCAGCAAACGCAGCGCCGATTTATTCTTCGATCTATGGACTATAAAAGAATCTGGTCTTAAATGCTTAGGCCTTGGGGTTAAGTACGGCTTTCATAATTTAGAAATCAATTTAAAATCACAAACATTAACAGCTCTAAAAAATGCTGAATTTGATTTCTGTTTTTTAACTAAAAATTCCCTTCCATCCCTGCAATATAAAAAAGTTGATCTTTTCGAAAACCTAGCAAGCCATTTGTCTTGGACCCCTCATAGCGGAGAAATAAAGATTCATTTTGTGATATAATATAAAAATGCTCCCATCTAAAGGAAATAACTCGTGAACATTGGTTCAGAAAAAGACCTATTTAAAATTGAAGAGTTCCGAGCACTTTTAAAAACTCCCACTGTGGCTTTGCCTACAGTGATCCTCTTTATAGTGGGGAGCATTGCCTTTTTTGCTGGTTTTTGGCTTTATATTCAAAATAAAATATCCATCCCTACTCTTATGATCTTTTCAATATTTGGACAATACTGTGTTTACTCCTGCCTGCACGAAGCCACTCATAGCAATATTTCAAAATGGCAATGGGTAAATACCTTTATTGGTCTTATTTCCTCATGCATACTCTATTCACCTTATAGAGGATTTCAATATATTCATTTAAAACATCATCGCTATACAAATGTTATAGGAAAAGATCCAGATCTGTGGAGTGCTAAAAAGCCTCTCCTGTGGTCATGGCTGACTCAAGATCTATTTTATTATCCAATTTTTTTTAAAGAATTTTCTAAATCTAATAAAACTCACTACTATCACTCCATTCTGCAAATATTTTTTTTAATAATTCTCGCTGTAGTAATTTGCTTCTTTGGATATTGGCAGTGGGTTGTATTTGGGTGGTTGTTATCTAAAAGACTTACTATTGCCATTTTAGCTTTCTCTTTTAATTATCTTCCCCACTTACCTCACAACCCTGAACTCCAAGATAATAAGTATAAAGAAACTGTAGCACGGAGTTCAAAAATTTTAGATTTTCCTTTTCTTATGCAAAACCTACATAATATTCACCACTTATATCCCAGTGTTCCTTTTTATTCCTATAGAAAGGTTTGGAACTTAGGGAAAAATATCTATTTAAATCAGGGAACTCATGAAGTAAAAAGAGCCTTTCAGCTATATTAAAATACTCAAACCTTGCTCGTCCCTTATGAAAGTGCTAATTTTTTAAAAATGAAACAATATAACTACTTTATTCTATGTGGCCTTTTATTTTTACTTCAATCAGCCAGTTCTTATGCTGTTTCTGCTCAAAAAATAGACGCACAAAAAATCTTGCAGAAAGCCGATCAAGCTCGAGGCGGTGTCTCTAAAGGGCTTGCTTGGGAGTTAGATCTTAACTCTCAAGATAAAAATAAAAAAACCAGCTTCAAATATCAAGTGAAGGTTAAAGATAATAACGTTCTCGCTAAGTGCATTGAGCCGCCTCGCTCTAAAGGTGAGGTTTTTTTATTTTTAGATAGAAATTTATGGATTCATCGCCCGGGGCTTAGAAAGCCATTGTCCTTATCACCCAGACAGAGACTATCTGGACAAGCTTCTAATGGAGATATTGCAACTACCAACTATGCCAGAGACTATGAAGCAACACTCTTAAACGAAGAAACTCTTAATGGAACTAAAACTTGGAAGTTGAAGCTAAAAGGCAAAAGCAAAGATTTAACATATGATCAAATAAATTATTGGGTAAGCAAAGATCAAAATCTTGGAATAAAAGCTGAGTTTTTAACACTCCAAGGTCAAGTTTTTAAAACTGCTACAATTGAATACAAAAATTCAATTACTGTGTCAGGATTAAAAATTCCATTTATTAGTCGAATGCTCATTACAGATGCAAAAGACCCAAGCCTAACTTCTGAGCTCATATATAGTAATCCAAACTCTGAAAATATGAGTGAAGCTATTTTTAACGTAAATCGTTTAGGGCAATGAAGTTACTTCTCTTTGTAAGCAGCATCTTGTTTGTTTTTTCATCTCATGCTTCTGAATATAGTTTTAATAGTGATTTATTAATTGGATATCTTAGTCAAAATAACTTTGCAAACTCGCTAAATCCCAATAACCAAATCTATTCTCTACCGATTAGTAGCATTGAAACTCAATTAAGACCTCACATTAAGCTAGAGATAACAAGCTTACAAAGTAAATTTATAATGGAGCCTCGTCTCAAAGTCTCTCACACAGATTATAAAATTAATGAAATTCTAGAAATTAAAACGGGTTCAGAATATTATTTTAATGAACTTTTTTGGCAATTTAATTTTTCACCCGAAATTGATTTTTCAGCCGGAATTATAAATTATCAATGGGGCTTGTCTGAGGTCATTAGTGCAAGCCAATTTATGTTTCATGAATTACAGTTAAAACCTGAGCCATTTCAAGAAACCAAAGGTCTTGAAATGCTTAAACTTCAATGGCTTCCAAGTCTTAATTTTAGTTTAGCTGTTTTATACGAACTTGAACCCTTTCACTTTGAACATAGGGACTTTCCTGAACTTTCAGATCGCACATCAAAAAAGCGCAAATTAATCCGCACAGAATATTCCTCAGACAAAGGTGATCTCTCACAAGGTTTAGTTATTGGACAAAAAATGACAGATAAAGAGAGAATGGTTTATGGC
Source organism: uncultured Pseudobdellovibrionaceae bacterium (assembly GCA_964390435.1). GTDB lineage: Bacteria > Bdellovibrionota > Bdellovibrionia > Bdellovibrionales > Bdellovibrionaceae > CAYMKD01. Next base: position 4,957 of record CAYMKD010000178.1, read on the forward strand.
CTATTTGGTTACTGGGTCTATAATGATTTTGGACAATTTTATTACGATAGTTTTTTTCAACAAGGCAATGAGAGTTCGTATTTACAAAATGATGGGCTTAGCTTAGAAGCTTCTAATACAGATAAGTGGACCACCCTAGGTGCACTCGGGCATCGCCTCAGCTTTGATGGTGGCGTTGAGTGGAAAATTGAATATATTCAAAACGATTTTGGTCCTGACACAAAAACGCGACAAGGCGTTATTCAACAACTAGAATCCTCACCAACAAATACTTCTTATTATAGCTTTTTAAACTCGGAACAAAGTCCTCTTCCTGGGCAAAAATTTCTCTATAACTCTTTGCGATGGGAAAGCCCTAAAATATTAAAATTCTTATCCTCCTCTCGTATTTACTTAAAGCAACTTTTATCTCTCACTGATCATTCTCAACTTGTTAGTCTAGCTTTAGAAGCAGGATTATCAGACTCACTTAGTCTAAGTCTTGCATTAATAAACTCCATCGGAGAAAATAAAGAAGAACTCAGCTCGGCTCTTCAATCGTATGAAAGTGCCTACCTGAAGTACTCATTTTAATTACTTTCAGAAGGAGAGTCTTGTGGCTGTCTTAATTGATATTAAAAATGTAGTTAAACAATACAAATTAGGACAAACCACAGTGAAGGCTTTACGTGGGGCACAGCTGCAAATTGAAAAAGGAGATTTTAGAGCTATTTTAGGAGCCTCAGGATCTGGCAAAAGCAC
>CAYMKD010000179.1:0-5674 GCA_964390435.1 uncultured Pseudobdellovibrionaceae bacterium
GATTGCTGTTATCTCTATTGTCGAAAAGGAGAATGTATGAAGAAGCTATTAATGGTAACACTTACAGTACTGTCTGTTTTATCAACAGCCAATGCCTATCAGATTAAGAGCTCTGGTGTTTCAGCTGTGGATTGCGAATATTTCATGGGATCAGTGGGGCTTGATGAGGGCCAAGCTGCTAGCTTTTGTGTTGCAGAAAGTGATCTTGATCGAGAGGCAAAGCTGAGCTGTTTTGAGGCTTTATATCTATTTGATATGAATTCTCTCGAAGTATCTTTAGAAATGTGTAGATAGAAATTTTTAATAACACTCAGAGTTCGTGCGAATCTCTTGATTTGGTTGCAGTGCTAACGAACTCGGAAATATCTTGCTTATAAACTCCTTTGATTCCTTTTGCAGAGGAGTTTGTTCTTGCTCACTTACCCAGTCTAAAAGTTCGAGTTCCATATCTTCTAAGGGGATAGGGTTCATTCCCGCAGGTCTTGCAAACATCGTGGCAATGTATTTAACTCCGTTAATAAAAACTTTGCCATCGTTTCCACGACTGAGCCCAAGGTACAATATCATACCAGTTCGTTTTTTAACTGTGGGCTCTTGTCCGGCGACAAAATTACCCATTGAGTAAATTATAAAGGTCTCTCGGCCATCCTTAGTTAGGTACTTTTCCCATGGTTGTAAAACATGGGGATGAGAGCCTAAAACAGCTAAGGCCCCAGCCTCAAGTAACTCTCGGCCTAGGCGAACCTGTTGCTTATTGGGTTCCAAAGAGAGTTCCTCGCCCCAATGTGGAGTCACAATAACCGCATCAATTTGTGTATCCATTGCAAGATTATGCACAAGCTCTAAGAGTTCTTCGCGGTCTTTAAAGCAAAATAGGACTTGTTTCTTTTTATCTTTAATTCCGTTGGTATCATAAGTACAAGCTACCCAAGCGACATTAAAGCCAGCAGTGCTCGTTATATGGTGCCAAGACTCTTCAGATCCATCTTGCCTTTTAGTTCCAGTAAAAGGCAGGCCTGCATTATCTAGAGCTTCTATAGTTCTAAGAATGCCTAGGGAACTTCTATCTAGTGAATGATTATTGGCTGTTGAAACTATATCGAAACCAGAGTCAACAAGGTCAAAGGCAATAATGGGGTTGTAGTTAAATTGCGGATAAGCTGTATAGACAATATCATCAAAAACCAAACCTGGATCCGCAACATCTTTGCCAGATTCATTCACCCCATAAGCTGCAGGGCCTTCGAGATTGCCATAAGTAATATCAGCTAATTGTAAATAGGGGGTGGCTTTGGGCCATAGGTGTTTAAAGCCCCCCATTTGATAAGCTTTTTCTTGTAAGGGTTGGTGAAATAAAAGATCACCAACGGCCGCAATATTGATACTTTGTGTAGATTCACAAGCTCTCGTAAAAGAGAGCTCAAGGCTCATCGCAGACCAGGACTTTAAGCTAAGAGTTGTGATGAGTAAAAATATATAAATTTGTTTCATAATCCTCAGATAGCACTAACTTAGAGTGGGTTGAGAGTTTTAATTTTGTGTAGGTAAAAGATATAGAGATTGAAAATTTCAAAGAAGTGTCATATTTATAATTATTGTGCTTAAGATTCTTGGTGCTGGCCATTATCAGCTCTCATTAATATTTTATACCGCACCCAGTCCGATAAATTGGGAAAATCCAGGCGATCTTGTAAAATCATTTTTAAAAAACTATTTAGTGAGTTGGATTTCCTCAGACAAACTTATAGATTCTAATACTCCTGGATGGCTCCATAAAGTGACGGGCAGAGTCAGACATCCAAGTCCCATTTCTCATGTAGATGTAATGCTAAGCGATGATAAAGGTAATTATTTACTTCGCGGCATGGCCAGAAAACGAACGAATAAAAGTGTTATGAAAATGTTAAATGGTGGGGGGCTTGAGCATCTCATCGAAAACTATCCAGGTTATTTAATGGAGAATCATCATATTGAGCCCGGACTTCGACTTTTAATACCCAAGGGTGAAGTGCGTTGGCTTAATTTAAAAATAGGTGAAAAACTCTATCATTATCTTTTGGATTATTTAAATGGTTATGTAGAAAGAAACTACCATAGCATTTATGCTGGCTTTCAAGCGGATCCGCTAAAAGGTGAGGGAGCCGGGTGTGCCCACTTTGCTTATAGTTTTTTAAGAGTTATGGGTATTGAGATGGACTCTTTTGAGAAAAGCTGGAAGAGAATTTTAAGAGTTCCTCAAAATTATTTAAAAACTCATACAGATAAACCAGAGTTCAATTTATGGAAGCTTCTTTTAAAAGGACATCATGGCAAGTGGGCTCAAGAACATGAACCTCATGTAGCCATTGAGGTCATTGATCCTCAACTCATGTATGATTGGGTTTATGAAATTTATCACAGTAAAAATCACCATCGATTTTCTGATCGTGTGGCATTTGAAAAAGGCGTTGGAGTCACATTAGATGCAAGTGATGTTATTCCTAAAAGTGCTTCATTCTGGATTAAGTTTAATAAAACTAGTTTTTAATAGAGGATTTTAAAATGAAAATGCCTCTATTAAAAGTAGATTTAACAAAGCTTGAATACAATCTCAAAGCTCTTCAAGATTTATCCAAAAAATGTAATTTTGACCTGACCTTTGTAACAAAAGCCTATGATACAAATCCTGCGATTGTGGATTTACTAATTTCCTCAAATGTAAAATCTTTGGCCGATTCAAGATACAAAAATTTACAGAAAATTTCTAGACAACACTCTCAAATTGAACTTCAGCTATTAAGACCATGTGGATTAGATGAGGTTTCGCAGTTGATGAATTTATCTCCTATTTGCTATGGAAGTAGCATTGAGTACTTTCAAGAGTTAAATCATCAAGCTAAACTTCATAAAAAAAATATTTCGGCCCTGATTTTTATTGAGCAAGGCGATTTTAGAGATGGTGTGCCTTTAGAAAAAGCTAACGAGTTAATTGAGCAAGTATTGTTATTGAAAAATATCACTCTTTTGGGTGTTGCGGGTAATCATGCTTGTCTTAGGGGGCTTGTGCCTGAATTATCTATGATGAGTGAATTAGAGGCCCTTAGATCTAAATACTCTCTTAAGTATTCTTCTGCAGGTAATAGCTCTTTGCTTGAACTTTTATTTTCTAAAGGGCAGGCCATTTCGGGAGTAAATCACTTAAGAGTGGGCGAATCTTTTTTAACAGGAAGAGATGTCTTAAAAAGAGAGCCACTTTCTTTTTTAAAACAAGATGCCATAGAGTTAGAGGCAGAGATTTTTGAGCTTTACTATAAAAAAGTAAATTTAGAATTCAATCAATCTCAGAATGCTTTTGGTGAAAAGTCTATGTTGCCATTGAGTTCAGGTTTTTATGCAGTACTTGGCATAGGCAGAATGGATTTTGGTGGTGGAGAGCTTAAGCCTCAAGATGAAAGAGTTAAAATTGTGGGGTCTTCATCAGATCATTTAGTTGTTTTCATCGAAGACTCTTATGCAAAAGAACTAAAAGTTGGACATACTTTAAAATTTTGGCCAAGCTACAGTGCTTTTATTTTTTTATTTAGATCGGTAGAGATAGCTAGTGCATAACTTTCAAAAATCAGTTAAAACGCAGAGGTCCGTAAATCTCAGTTCGAAAATTGGGAAAAAAGATTCTTAATTATTTACAAGTTAGGAATATATTGAATCTACCGTAACCCTCAAAGCCTAATATTGATTTTACATGAGATGTCACTGATAGCCTCAGAAAAAGAATAGTTAAGATTAATTCACATTAACTTAAACTTGAAGCTAAGAACTTTAGTTTATTTAAAATAGAATACTCCTTTTACGAAAGGATTTATTCATGGAAAAACAAGTCATACAGCCTGATGTAGAGCAACTTTATAATAAAAATTTAAGGCATTACCGAGATTCTCATTCAATTTCTTTTAAAAATAAAATTATGAGTTTTTTGCAATCAAGTCCACGACCAGCTCGTAATATTGCAGTTATTACTTTAGGAACAAGTGCGCTTATTTTAATTGCCATGTATGCCTACAAGCAAAAGTCTTTTAAGCGTTACTAAAAAGTTAAAGAAAGGAATAAATTATGGCTCAAACGGCAGGCGATGTTCTTGTTCAAACTTTAATAGACTACGGTGTTGATATAGTTTTCGGTCTTCCAGGAGATGGTATCAACGGCATTATGGAAGCACTTAGAAAACGTCAAGATCAGATTCGATTTATTCAGGTACGTCACGAGGAATCCGCAGCCTTTATGGCTACGGGATATTCTAAATTTACTGGGAAGCTAGGATGTTGTTTAGCTACGAGTGGACCAGGTGGACTTCATCTTCTCAATGGACTTTATGATGCAAAACTTGATGGACAATCTGTCTTAGCTATTACAGGGATGCACCACCATGATCTTTTAGATACTCATTCTCAGCAAGATGTAAACTTAGATAGAGTTTTTCAGGATGTTGCAATTTACAATGCAAGAGCAATGGGGCCTGAGCACATACAAAATATTACGGAGCTTGCTTGTCGGAAAGCGATGGGATATAGGGGGGTGGCTCATATATCTATACCTGTAGACTTTCAATCGATGGAAGCAGACTATTCTCATGCTTCATCCAGAAATGTTGCTCATCAAGCCACAACAATAGTTAGGCCTAATTATTACAGAACTCCTAATGAAGTTGACATAAAAAATGCAGCAGAAATAATTAACTCTGCTAAAAAACCTCTTATTTTAGCAGGTCGTGGAGCCTTAAATTCCACAGATGAACTAATAAGGGTAGCTGAGCGAATTGCAGCTCCTATTGCAAAAGCTTTATTAGGGAAAGCGGCCGTACCTGATGATTGTCCATATACAACAGGAGCTGTAGGCTTATTGGGTACAAAACCTTCTGAGGAAGCATTAAAAAATTGTGATGTCCTTATAATGGTGGGAACTTCTTTTCCGTATATTGAGTATTATCCTAGGCCTGGAACTGCAAAAGCAATACAAATTGATCTTGACCCCTCAAGAATTGGTTTACGATATCCTGTCGATGTTGGTTTAGTCGGAGATAGTAAAGTAACCCTTCAAAGTTTATTGCCACACTTAGAGCAAAAAAAAGACAGAGCTTTTTTGGAAAGAGCTCAGCTCGGCATGCAGCGCTGGTGGAGTTTAATGAAAGATAGAGGAACTCAAGAAGCTCTTCCAATGAAGCCTCAAGTTATTGCCTGGGAGTTGGGTAAGAGATTACCAGATAATGCAATTGTAACATGTGATTCCGGTACGATTGCAACCTGGTGGGCAAGGCAAATTCCGGTCAAACGAGGGCAAATGCACTCTCTCTCTGGTAATCTTGCAACAATGGCTGCTGGACTTCCTTATGCAATAGCAGCACAATTAGCTTTTCCTGAGAGACCTGTTTATGCCTTTGTCGGTGATGGCGGTTTTTCTATGCTTATGGCAGAATTTGTCACTGCCGTGAGATATAAACTTCCTATTAAAGTTATTATTATTAAAAATAATAGTTTAGGGCAGATTAAATGGGAGCAAATGGCCTTTCTTGGTAATCCTGAATTTGCTTGTGATTTAACACCACTTGATTTTAAAAAATTTGCAGAAGTCTGTGGCGCAAATGGCTTTTTAATTGAAGACCCTAAAGAGTGTGGCAAGCAGCTTAATGAGGCTTTACAAA
>CAYMKD010000180.1:0-1356 GCA_964390435.1 uncultured Pseudobdellovibrionaceae bacterium
AGAAGGGTGCGGCCGCGCTGCGCGAAGGCGACCCCAGCGCCAAGGTGAAGATGCTAGAAAAAAGACCTAAAAATTTATCTGAAACTCCATCAAATGCTATTGAACCAAGTGGATTATCAGTTGTTGAAGGGGTCGTTACTACTACAGGTGCTGCAAAATTAAGAGATCTAAACTCAAGATCAGCTCCTAAATTATTTGCATTTGCCGTGATAGCAGCCGCAAATATGAAGCCAAATAAAATCATTTTTTTCATATGTATTCCTTTTCGTGTTGTTGTTGCTTGTTTGTTTTTTAGCGCGCTTAGAAAAGTTTGATTAAGCCAACATAAGTCATACAAATAAAGATCTCTTTACTATCCATGCAGTTATGCTTAAAATTAAAGCAAATTATTTTAGTCTTGTAGTTCTTTAAAAGCTTACAAATAGCATTATGTGCTTGTTAATAGTAAAGATCCTTTAAACTGATGAGCGATATAAGGCTTGCTAGGCTTTGGGTTGTTAAAGATAAAATAATTTTGTTAAGATATTGTTTGTGCTAAGTGCATTAAGGCTTTTGCCTACCTATGTTTTAAGTAACAAAAACTAGGTATTGTAAGGGGGCACATCAAGCAGTCAGTTATTAAAGACCTTATTTGGGTTTCGTGCCGCCCTCATTGTCAACCACTCTTCTGAAGGTATAAATATCGCTTTTATTCATCATCTCTAAATTTGTGAAAGACTCATAAGGATCCCACACAGAGCTAATGGTTTTACCCCAAAGTCCTGTGGCCTTTTCGGAGAGTAAATACATAATGGATTTAGCGCCTTTTTCTGGCGGCTGACCACCTTGGGCTTTTTGCTTTAAAGCTTTATCATAGGCTTCTTGACCAGCTTTTTCGGGGCCAGCGGCAATTAAATCATCCACAAATTTTGTATTCACAGGGCCGGGCGCAATGGCATTTACAAAAATTCTCTCTTTAGCAAGTTCAACTCCTAGAGCTTCTGTTAGGCGCCAAATTCCACCTTTACTTGTGGTGTAGGCGGAGAAGTGAGGCATGGGTGACGTGCCACCACCTGAGAAAAGAACAATGCGCCCACCAGAATTGTCCTTCATAAAAGGAAGTGCTGCATGCACGCTTCTGGCACTTCCCATTAAATTAATATCTAAGGTTTTTTCCCATTCTTCAAAGTCACAGTTCTTAAAAGAATCGATAGAGCCATAAAGACCAGCGGCACAAATTAAGCCATAAAAAGAACCAAGTTTAGTATGGATTTCAGAGAACACTTTTTGAGTCTCTTTGTAGCTGCTGACATCTAGTTTTAAAGCCATATGTGGCTGAGTAGATATGTTATTGAGAGATTTAAGTGTTTCATCTAA
>CAYMKD010000180.1:1366-5657 GCA_964390435.1 uncultured Pseudobdellovibrionaceae bacterium
AATTCATTTTGAGATCTGGCAAGAACAGCAACTGTGGCTCCTGCTTGGGCACAAAATTCAGCAGTAGTTCGGCCAATGCCTCGAGCCCCCCCTGTAATAACAATAACTTTATCTTTTAAAAACTGTGACATTATTATCCTTCTTTGGGTGTAAGGTGTGAAGACCAAAGTTTTTTAAACTCAAAACCGGCGGATAGCACTGTATCCGCATTTAAAAAGTTTTGCGTATCTAAGATTAATGAGCGGGATCCTTTTTTAAGACCCCACTGTTTAGCAAGGTCAGACCAATGGAGCTCTTTAAAGGCAGATCTGCCAGTCATAAGTAAGATAACTTCTGGGCGTTCTTTAATTTGGTTTAAGCTCTCTTTGTGAGTAAAGGCGTTGCCTACAGCAGAGATATCTTTGCCATTCATAACAGGATCAAAGCCTTCAACCTGATAGCCTTTTTGAGTTAAAACTTGTGCTATATCAATTGAGAGTGAGCGTCTTAGGGTATCGGTATCTGCTTTGTAAGTATAACCAAGGATAAGCACTTTTTTAGAGTTTTTTTCCTTTAAGCGTCTTTCAACAATTTCTCCAATAGCTGAGGTGGTATCTTCATTAATATCCATCACAGCATCCATCATGCGCATAGGAATATGATATTCTTTGCCTAATTTCTGTAATATGCGAACGTCACGAGGGAGTGTGCCGCCGGCAAAACCAAGACCTGGAGCGACATAGGCCTTATTACCGATGCGTTTATCAAGCTTCATGGCTTTAGCTACTAAAGCGCCATCAGCTCCAAATTTTTCACCGATGCGTGCAAGCTCATTAGCAAAACTAATGGAAGTTGCTAAAAAAGCATTATTAGCATGTTTGATCATTTCAGCAGTTTCAAGATTGCACAATACAAACTCTGTAGGAAATTTTTCTAAAAACTTTTGAGTTGCCTCTGCTGTTTCTTTTTTTGTAGCACCAATAACTGTGCGATCTGCTTTAAAAAAAGTTTCAATTCCTTGGCCAAGTCTTAGATTCTCAGGAATATAAACAAAGGGAAGCCCCAGTTCTTTCTCAAGGGCTGTGCTAAAACCAATGGGGATCTGGCTACTAATAATAAAGGCCTTGATATTTGCATGATATTTTTTTGCAAGCTTTGTGACCTCAATCAGTGGTGTAACATCGGCTTCATCGCGATCATTTACTGGAGTGTCAATGGCCATCCAAATACGATCAGCGGTCCATTGATCAGTGACACCATTGGTAAAATCTAGAAGATTATTTTTTCTAGATTCAGCGTACATTTCTGGAAGCCCAGGCTCATGCACCGGAAGTTGGGGGAACTCTTGCCATTGATTTTTTGTATCTGGGTTTACAAGCAGAGTTTTATAACCCACAGAGCTTAAAACCCCTGCTGTGACAGAAGATAAATGCCAATTGCCAACTACAGCAATATCGTAATGATTACTCATGTAAAACCACCTGTGCTCCTAAAGTATCAAATTTAAATGGGACATCTTGCATGCCTGCTTCTCTTAAAGCTTTGCGCAAGCGTCGCTTATCATCAGCTAAGAACATTAAAAATCCGCCGCCACCAGCGCCAATAAGTTTGCCACCAAGAGCGCCGTTTTTCATGGCAAGATTGTACCACTCATCAATTTGTCCGCTGGACATATTTTTAGAACGCTTTTTCTTATGTTCCCAATGAACATTCATCAGGCGTCCAAATTCATTAATATCACCACACTCTAAAGATTTACCGATTTGTCCACCAAGCTCTTTAGTAAAGTGCAGATTTTCAATCATTTCATTTGAAGCTTTATTGTCATTACTTGCAGCGTTTGAATCTTTGGTTTTATCATCTTGTTCTTTTAAGAGAGTATTAGCACTGCGTGAATAACCTGTGAAAAATAACAGTAAATGCTCTTCAAGATCTGTGAGATCGTGTTTACTCATGCGAAGTGGGTCAGCCGTGACGGAGCCCTCTTTATCAATATGAAAGCGAGTGAGTCCCCCGACAGAGGCAATATATTGGTCTTGTTTGCCCACAGGAGAGCCTAGTTTTTCAATCTCGATGCGGCAAGCATCTTCGGCAAGGCTCATAGCTGTGTGATTAATATTCTTATAAGTGTAAAGGGCTTTTAAAAGAGCCACAGTAAAAGTACCTGAGGAGCCAAGGCCTGTGCCTGATGGAATGTCGGCAAAGCTTGAGATTTCAATAAAAGATCCCATATCGGTCATTTTAAAGGCTTCTCGGACAATGGGATGCTTGATGTCGTTTACAGAAAAAATGCGTTCCATCTCAGAGTACTTAATAATGATCTCGTCACGAAAAATTGGGTGAACAGAGACGTAAATATATTTATTAATGGCCGCACTAATAAAAGTAGACTCAAAATTTCCGTAATACGAAGGCAGATCAGTTCCTCCGCCACCAATTGAAATACGCAAAGGAGCTTTTACAATAAGCATAGGGCCTCACAAAAGCAGAGTGTTTATAGGGGTTTCTATCAACCTTAAGCAGAGTTTGTCCAATAAAAATGAATTTTTAAGAGTCTATTTTATCTATTGTTAGAATAATATTGGATTTAAAAATAGAAAAGCCAACACCTGTGAAATGAAGATGATACTGAGTATCTTTAGGAAGCAGCTTTTTTAATTGCCAAAAGAAGAATAAGTTTAAATTACTCTCTTCAGCATAATATTTTTTATTAATTAAACGCAGAAATCCTCTAAAGAGCTTTTGAGGCAACCAATGTAAAAAAGGAACCCCGGTATGATGCTCAATAGGGAAAAGTCTATTGGGAAGTGCTATAAAAACTCTTTTACTAACTCTAGTTAATTCATTGAGAAAAAAACGCTGCATTTCCTTAGTTCCTGCATGTTCAAGAACGGCATTACTATGGCCTACATCGAATTGCTTGTCTTTAAAGGGTAGACGTTTATTAGGGGCAATTCGTACAAATTTAACACCTGGATATTTTTGCTCAAGGTGTCGAGCATCCTCGATTCCAGCGCAGGTAAGATTGTTTAAATGAGGATACTTTTGTTCAAGATAATTAGACTGATCGTGTATGTCATCACATGTTACCCCTAAGTCTAAAACTTTCATTTCAGGTGTGGGTTTAGTCCAAATATAAAAGTAATCATAAATTTTCTGACGCACAACGACAGACAACTTGCCAGCTAAGGGAAGTCTAGTATTTTCTCTATAATATAGGGATTTTTCCATGATAACCGCGATGTTTTATTAATCTTGAGATGACGTCAAGATATTTTTCATATAGGTGTCTTGTATGAGCAAGATCGGCAGTTGTTACGTATGTAAAAGTTTAAAAATGTACTACGCTTTTTCTGTTACATCCCACAGAGTTGTAAGATGTGAAGAGTGTGGTTTTATGACACTTAATCCGCAACCAACAGATCAGGAGCTTGCGGAAATTTACTCTAAAGATTATTTTCTATTAGATCGTAATGCAGATGGTGAGGCTCACTTTCGTGAGTTAAAACAAAAAACAGCTGATCATTATTTAGACTTGCTAGATTCTTATGGAGTTAATACAGAGGGGCGTCTTTTAGAAATTGGTTGTGGTGAAGGTGATTTTGCAGTTCGTGCAGCAGCAAGAGGTTTTCACGTAACGGGTGTTGAGTATAACTCTCATGCGGCACAAATAGCGCAAGATAAGCTAGGCTCTCAAGGACATATTTATGTAGGTGAGATCTCAGCTTTAGATCACGTATCTGATTCTTTTGATGTTTGTATTCTATCAGATGTGATTGAACATGTTCGTAATCCTAACGAGTTCTTATCAAAAATTCGTCGCCTGCTTAAGCCAGACGGAGTTCTTTTTGTGGCCTGTCCATCTTTAGACTCATGGTCTGCAAAATTTTTGAAAGAGAAATGGGTTGAGTTTAAGCCTGAGCATTTACATTATTTTAATTCTTCAACGCTACACAGCCTTCTCTTTAATTCCGGTTTTCGTAATATGATTGAGAAACCGGGAATTAAAACACTTAGTTTTGATTATATTGCTGGCCACTTTTCAAAATTTCCTGTTAAGGGATTTTCAACTTTTTTTGCTATGGCAAGCAAGGTATTACCAAAATTTTTAAAACGACGACCCTTGCAAATTGTTGCCAGTGGCACTGTTCTAATTTCGCAAAAAAAGCCACTTAAAGATAAACTTAAGCTATCGCTAGTTATACCTGCTTAAAATGAAGCAAATACGATTTACACAGATCATGAAAAGATATTATTTAAAACCATAGAGGGTTTTGATATTGAGATTGATATTCTTGAGATCAACTAAAAA
>CAYMKD010000181.1:0-5652 GCA_964390435.1 uncultured Pseudobdellovibrionaceae bacterium
ATTTGTCCCTGAAGCTTTTAAATTTTGTTTTTTTAAATTTTCAATTACTTCATCTGCTGCTTTTGATAAGTGCTTATCCATATTCATCTCCGAATAAATCAGCAAAATATACTATTAAAACTTCCACAGGCAAGGATTAAAAACTTCTAATGAGAGCTCGAACAAGAGAGCGATCCATAAAAACTTCATAGCAGTTTTGATTCCAGCTGGCTTTGGAGGGTTCAAGTTCAGTTAATTGAAGACTTGTAATATAACCAAAATCCGAAGGAGCAAGAGTAGGAAGATATTTGGAGGTTCCTTGTTTGATATTTCCGGAGATATCTGTTGCTTGCCAGTTTAAGTAATTCGGATAATCGGGACTATAGCCTGCCATGTTATCACTTGCTGGAGAGGTCAAGCCAACGGAGATAATTGAGCCATTTTGGTTAAAATTAATAATTTGCGATTTAAGCCCATCCTCATTATTTTTTTCTATGCACTGTTCGCTACTTAACTTTACAGAGTCAACACGACTTAAATCAAAGATGAGGAAGAGGCCAAAAAAACTAGCTATGTAGCCTACAGTTTTGAAAGTTTTTTTGGATGTTAAAACAGATAAAAGCCAACCTATGCCCACTGTGGTAAGAAGCCCTACAATAAGTAGGGCCCTGAAACTATTTACTTGTGAAAAGTTAAATTCATCTAAGTATAATTTAACTGGTAAAAAAAGTCCAAAATGAAATATTGGAATTTGATGATAGAGCCAATCAAAGGAGAATGAGGACCTTCGATTGAGCATAAAATATCCAACATTCACAAACATAAGACTCAAAAGCCCCAGATTAATTAACATATTAAAAATAAAAATAATCCAGCCAGATTGTTTTAGAAAGGCCTCTTGTCTACAACGATCTAAAAAGGCACAGGCTCCAATTACAAAAAATGGTAAAATAGGCACCCATAATCGAGCAGGATAAGATTCTGCTGCGTCTTGAATAATAATTGTTCCAGAATAAAAACAAAAAATAACTAAGCCAATTGAGCAAAGCCAGTTACGTTTTATAGAGCCATATATTAATCCAAGTAAGCCGATAAACATAATAGGAGCATTGGAAAATAAGCCATGTCGAGATTGAACCCACTCTAGTAAAAGTCGTGTTGGGATAGTGTTCGCATCAATCTTATATGTAAGCTCTCTTAGCTTGTCTAGAGATCCATACATATACCATTGAACTAGGGTAAAAATAATAAAACCTATTAATGAGCAAATAAGAGCGGGACGCCAGGCGCTTTTTGACCCCTGCCTCCAAATTCTAAAATAAAACACAAGCATAAGCCATGCAGCAATGTAACAAGCGCGTGTATGCATTAGGGGAAGAGCGCAAATAACTAATGGTATAATACAAGGGGATAGTTGGTCTGGATTAGGTTCAAATAAATAAAATAAAGCGATACAAATAAATGCAAACATGTAAATATCAAGATTAAGAAGTACAGCGTGAGTTAAAAATGGCTCACTTACTAGGATAATAAGGACAGCTGTCCATACAATCCATTTTTTAAAGAAGCGCTCAAGGTTTAAAACTAAAAACCACACTCCAGTAAGACCTACAAAACAACTAAAAATACGAGCGCCAATAGGGCCCCCAACGCCCGTTGCAAACGAGGCTAAGATAGATGGTAGTATGCCTCCTACAGCCTTCATATCACTCATGGAGTAGCCGGAGGTTAGAATACCATGACCGGAGTTCATATAGGGCATGCCCCAAGCCTCTAGAAATTCTTTCCATGCATAGTCAGGAAGTGTTAAAAATTGCCCTTTAAAAAAACTGATCGAATAATACAGATATCTGGGCTCGTCTCCACCAAGATGCAAAAAGCCATTGATAAGTGTCATAGTGGCAATTATCAAGATTAGACATGTGCAAATCAAAAAAGGGCCCAGATAGCGTGATTTAAAGCTGAAACTCAAGAACATGTGGGTGAGCTTATTTTAAAGGTAGCAAATAGAGAAGTATTGAATAGCAAAGACGTGGCGCATTATTTGTGGGTGGGGATATTTAATTGACCATGCAATTAAGCGAGAAGTAAAAGATCGAAATGAAAGCAGTTATTTTAGCGGGTGGTTTAGGGACACGCCTAAGTGAGGAAACAGGTTTACGCCCTAAACCCATGGTTGAAATCGGTGGCAAGCCAATTTTATGGCACATAATGAAGCTTTATTCAGCTTATGGTATTAATGACTTTATCATTTGTTGCGGCTATAAGGGCTACATAATTAAAGAGTATTTTGCAAATTATTTTCTGCATATGTCCGATGTGACTTTTAACATGGCAGAAAACAAAATGGAAGTTCATCAAAAGCATGTAGAGCCTTGGTCTGTAACTCTTGTAGATACTGGAGATGAAACTCAAACTGGCGGACGTCTTAAAAGAGTGGCGTCCTACTTGGGCGATGAAGACTTCTGTTTCACCTACGGCGACGGAGTTGCTGATATTAATATTGGCAAGCTTGTTGAGTTTCATAAAAGTGCAGGGACTTTAGCTACAATTACAGCCACCCAATCTCCTGGTCGGTTTGGAGCTCTCAATTTAGAAGGTAATATTGTTACTAGTTTTAAAGAGAAACCACGTGGTGATGGTGCATGGATTAACGGCGGATTTTTTGTTCTTTCTCCGAGAGTGATCAACTACATTCATGGTGATATTACACTTTGGGAGCGTGAACCAATGGAGAAAATTGCCAGAGAAAAACAACTAAATGCTTTTTTTCATGAAGGCTTTTGGCAGCCAATGGATACTTTGCGTGATAAGCAGCAGCTTGAATCACTTTGGCTTTCTGGTCGTGCACCTTGGAAGGTTTGGTAGAAGGATAAGTTATGAGTTATGAAGTTCGTCAAATTAATGTGTGTGAAGTGTGTGGGAATAAAGATATAAAATCTGTTTTAAACTTAGGTCTTCATCCATTATGTGATGACCTTGTGCCTATTAATGATACTCGTAAGTGTCGCGAGTATCCTATTGAAATTTTATTCTGTGAGACATGTTGCACGGGGCATCAGCGTTTTCAAGTGCCGAAGCAAGATTTGTTTCCGAGCACTTATCATTACCGGGCACGTTTTACTGCAGATGTATTAAATGGCATGTCCAGTTTAGTAGATTCATGTGTACTAAAAATAGGCAGCCTTAGTGAGAAAAAAGTTTTAGATATTGGTTGTAACGATGGCAGCTTGCTCGATTTTTTTAGAAAAAAGAATGCTCTCACTTTTGGTATAGAGCCCACAGGGGCTGCTCTTGAGGCTCAAGAAAAAGGTCATGATGTAATAAATGATTTTTTATCTACTAAAGTAGCTGAGAGTTTTGTCTCTAAATTTGGTAAACCTGATGTCATTACTTTTACAAATGTTTTTGCTCATATTGAAGACTTAACGGAAGTTATAGATTCTCTAAAAATCCTTATGACACCAGCCACGACAGTGGTTATTGAAAATCATTATTTGGGTTCAATTCTTGACACCGCTCAATTTGATACATTTTATCACGAGCACCCTCGTAGTTATAGCTACAGATCTTTCGAATTTATTGCAAAAAAATTAGGAACTCTTTTGTTAGAAGCAGAATTTCCTTCTCGTTACGGCGGAAATATTCGTGTTTTTCTGGGCAATCATCCCATTAAAACAGCAAGTACTATGGATGTAAGTATTATTAATAAGCGTGAAGATTCGTTTCTAGGAAACTTTTTAACATTAAGCAAAAAAGTAGATAATTGGCGTAAATCAAAGTCTAAACAAATTAAAGAACTTGCATCTCAAGGTGGTAAGCTTTATGCAAAAGCTTTTCCTGGTAGAGCTGCGATTTTAATTAAACTATTAGGTTTAAATGAAGATACAATTGCTGCCGTATTTGAAAAGCCAGGATCATTAAAAATTGGTCATTATGTGCCTGGCACAAGAATTCCAATAAAATCTGATAATGATTTTTTGAATTTATCAAATAAAAACTTCCCGTTATTAAATTTGGCATGGCATATACCTACCGAGATTCGCAGCTATCTATTAGAAAATGGCCACACCGGACCAGTAATTGATATTATTAAATCTGGTGATTTTTCTACTGGGCAATAATTTATGATAAGTATTTTAGGCTCTGGTTTTGGCCTATATGGTTATATGCCAGCTTTAATAGAAGGCTGCTCACAAAAAATTATTTTATTAGAGCGATATCGTAGTCTTTTTGATAAAAGATCAGAGCTTGCAATTTACAAAAAACATATTCAATGGGTCGCTGATGAAGACTCAGCTTTGAATCAGTGTGATGGATTGGTATTGGCACGCCGACCCATTGACCAAATTGAAGGCCTTAAAAAGAGTTTAACTAAACCTCATATTGAGAGGTTTCTCCTTGAGAAACCCTTGGCACAGTCGCCGGACCACTCTACAGCTTTGTTAGAGGAGCTTATTCAATCAAGAAAAACATTCCGCATTGGTTATATTTTTCGTTATACCTCTTGGGGTAAGCTTATGCTGAAAAACATAGTTCATGCAGATAAAGATAAGCCAATCCATATTCATTGGTATTTTATGGCACACCACTTTAGTCATGATATAAATAATTGGAAAAGGTCGCATGAACTTGGTGGGGGAGCCATTCGCTTCTACGGAATTCATATGATTGCATTGCTTGCAGAAATTGGTTACCGAGAAGTTCTCTTATCGAAGTCATCTGGTCTATCTATTGATCAGATTGAAAAATGGAAAGTTATTTTGACTGGACCTAATTTGCCAAATTGTGAGTTTATTGTAGATACGAAATCGGAATTAAAACAATTTAGCATTGAATATAGTCTTATAAGTCCTCTACTGAGCCCGGTTTGTGTGAATCTATCTGATCCTTTCTCTGAGCAAATTAAACCTTCTAATTGCAATGATTTGCGAGTTCCTCTGCTGAGCCAGCTTTGCGCTTCTCTTTGGCAAGAGACGACAACTGAGTATGAGAATTACGACGCAACGATTAAACTATGGCAAGCTATTGAAATGAAAACACAATTTAAAATAAGAGATTGAAATAAATTGCTTTTAAAAAAACAAAACTGTAGATCTAGTTAGCTATGTCAAAAAAAACGATTAGTATTATTACTCCCTGTTATAACGAAGAAAAAGGCATTCTTACATGCTATGAAACTATTAAAAAAATTTTTGATACTGAACTTAGCGACTATACTTTTGAACACATATTTTCAGATAATTGTTCGACAGATAAAACAGTTGAAATTTTAAAAGAAATTGCGGCACGAGATAAACGAGTTAAAATCATTATTAATTCAAGAAATTTCGGTATATTAAAAAATACATACAACGGAGTTTTAAGTTCATCCGGAGATGCAACTATTCTTTTCATGCCAGTCGACTTGCAGGACCCCCCTGAGCTTATCCCGACTTTTGTTAAACATTGGGAGGAAGGTTACGAGGTTGTCTACGGAATTAGAGCTCAGCGCCAAGAAAGTTTTATCATGGTTGCTGCTCGTAAGTCATACTACAGACTTCTTAGTGCACTGACTTATGTGAACTACCCCCCTTATGTTGGGGATTTTCAACTTATTGATAAATGTGTATTAAATGCGATGAGGCAAATTGATGATGCTCAGCCATTCATGAGACTGATGACCTTTGACTG
>CAYMKD010000182.1:0-5644 GCA_964390435.1 uncultured Pseudobdellovibrionaceae bacterium
CAGGCTGCTGATGAGGCTAACGGACGACAAAAATTAGTTTTAGTAAACAAAGTAAAAAAACATTTTAAAAATTTAAAAGGCCTTGAGTTTGCGGTGTGGGGCTTAAGCTTTAAGCCAAGAACTGATGATGTCAGAGAAGCTCCTGCTTATTACATAATTAAATCCCTGCTCGAACAAGGAGCCAAAGTCCGCGCCTATGATCCCATAGCAAAAGAGACAGCTCGCAAACATTTTGCAATGGACTTCAAAATTACAGAAACTGCTGAGCAGGCCACTGAAGGTGCCGATGCTCTCTTGGTTGTCACTGAATGGAATGAGTTTAAAAACCCCGATTTTGCAAAACTTAAAAGCTCACTTCGTCAAGCCGTTGTGTTTGATGGACGCAATGTCTTTGATCCAAAAAAAATGCGTGAGTTGGGTTTTAGCTACTACTGCATAGGTCGTGAGAATATTGTAGATAATAAGTCATAGGTTGAAATGAAAAGAATTCTTGTCGCAGGAGCTGCTGGTTTTATTGGCAGCCATTTATGTGAAGCTCTTCTGAAAAAAAACTACTCTGTTATAGGCGTAGATTCTTTTGTCACTGGTCAGAAAAAAAATATTTCTCACATAGAATCTCTAAGTTCAGCTAAAAATTTTCAATTTATTCAATCTGATATTTGCGCACCACTTAAAATTGATGGGCCAATTGAAGAGATTTATAATTTAGCCTCTCCTGCATCACCTAGAGATTTTAATCGCATGCCTATTTTTATTCTGCGCACTTGCAGCCAGGGACATGAGCAACTATTAGAGCTTGCTTGCCAAAAAGAGGCTCGCATCATGCTCTGTAGTACAAGTGAAGTCTACGGCGATGCCCTAGTAAGTCCGCAGCCAGAGACTTACTTCGGCAATGTAAACCCCACTGGCGCCCGTAGCCCTTATGACGAAGGTAAGCGTTATGCTGAAGCATTGACGATGGCCTATGTTAAAACCTTTAATGTGAATGCCTGTATCGCAAGGATTTTTAATACTTATGGGCCGCAGATGAGTCTCAATGATGGCCGCGTGATTTCTAATTTTTGTCGACAAATTTTAAAAAATGAAAAACTTTTTGTTTACGGTGATGGCTCACAAACGCGCAGTTTTTGTTATATCGATGATCTTATTAAAGGATTGATCCTTTTTATGGAAAGTCCTCACCGCGAAATTATTAATATTGGCTCAGAAAGTGAAATCACGATCAATGCACTTATTAAAACTTTCTCTGAAATTGTTGGTCGTAAACTAAATATAGAATATCAAGATCTACCAGAGAATGATCCAAAACAACGAAGACCTGACACTGCAAAAGTGCGTAAACTTCTATCTTGGCAACCCACTATTTCCCTCGAAGAGGGACTTAAAAAAACACTGAGTTACTTTGAGCCGATTGTTTAGCCTAAGTTTGGAGTTCTAATAAGTAGTCAGTTAAGACTGACTAAGGAGATAAGTGACAGCCTCGGCAAGATTGGTTAATTTATGACACTGATGATTGAAGTTAAAGAAGGCTTAAAAGAAGACTGGATTGAGTTATTCTTCAAAGAGATCAATGAAACCAGTATGAAAAGAAGCGATTATCAACAATTTAAGAATGCCTATGAAAATAGAGATGTGATTTTAAGTTTATGGAATGGAAATAATTTAGTTGGATTTGGCTCAATGCTAACAGATTGGCATATGAACTCCATAATTTATGACGTAGTTTTTAATAAAGAAGGTTCATCTTCAATTCCCATATCATTTGCAGATGTCCCAAGTGGGATTCCCTTGGCAGGTCATTTCTATACATCTGGCAATAATAAATAAAACTTAAAAGAAAACTCTACCCCTTCAGAAGTTGGAATATAAGTTAATCACCTTTCTTTCTTTACATTTACATTTACATTTACATTTACATTTACATTTACAAATTAAGGTTGAGACTTTTTGCTAGTTAACGCAACTTGACCTTCTGAGAAGGACCAGGCGCATTATAAATTTATTTTTCGCATCATTATATTGACATATTTATGTCCTAAAATTAAACTCGCAACAGTTTATGCGAGTTATTTAAATGAGTAGTTTAATACAGCCATGGAGAGGAAGTAATGAATGTAAGAAATTTAAGTGACCAACAGATTCACCTAAATTTGTTATCTCTAAAATCAAAAGAGTCTCAAATTGTTGCTAGTATTATTTCTCATCTTGAAGAGATTTATAGGCGAAGGCTTTTTGCCCATCATAAATGTTCTTCTATTTATGATTATTGTATTCGAATCTTGGGCTACTCCAATGGCGAAGCTCATAAAAAGATTAGCGCTTGCAAATTAGCCTCTCATTGCAAAGGAGTTAAAGAGTCCATTGCCAATGGCAGCCTAAGCCTATCTAATGCAGCTTCTGTTCAGGTTTTTCTAAATCAAAGTGCCAACTTAAAAATAATGGCGAAATTGTTAATAAAAATGAGTTTAATTTTTCTCCTGACTCTAAAGAAATCATTAAACCTAAATTTATCCTTGATTCCAAACAAATCATAGAGCGGGTTAAAAATAAAAGTACGAGAGAATGTGAGATAGAGTTAGAAAAAATTGCTAGTGAAAATCATTTAGAACTTCCTGAGAAAAAACTTAGTAAGCGCAACTATGGAGATAAGACTCTATTAAAAGTTTATTTAGATAGTGATAAAATTAAGCTGTTAAAGGCGAGATTAAATATCAGTTGTGAGCAGGAACTCTTACAAAGACTTGTGGATGAAAAAATTAAAGTCACCGACCCTCGCACAGAAATTAAGCAAACTGTAAGAAAGCACCCAAGTTGTAAACCTCGAAGCATTAGTCTTTCTAAAAGAGCAATCGCATTTAAAAAAGTTCAGAATAAATGTGAAAACTGCGGCTCAAAATACTCATTGCAAGTGGATCACAAAGTGAGTGTGGCTAGTGGCGGCAGTAATGAAATAGAAAATTTAAGAATTTTATGCAGGTCTTGCAATCAAAGAGCCGCCATTGATCAATTAGGTTTTGCCACTATGGACAAGTTTATTAACATAAATCCCTTCGGATAAAATTCATCACTCACAACTCCACCCTCTTAGAAGGTCAAGTCGCGTTAATACCCTAATTCCCACTTCCTACTGGCTGTCCAGGGGTCGTAGGCATTTGCTCAAGCTCGAGCATGTCAGGGTCCATTGTTTTTGAGTTTTGATTATATTGAGCCCCCTGCCCTCTTGATTCTTCTTTCATTTTTTTCTTTTCTTTTTCTAATTTTCTCTTCTCTTCCCAAGCTTTGTAGTAAGCACGGTGCTCTTGGTTAAATTCGTTTGTTCGCTCCCTAATATAATCTACAAAATTACGCCTTCTATCTCTGACACTTGATTCAAAATCAGCTCGCTGTTCTCTCTCATTAGCAAAAAAATCTTTTCTCTGCTCGTCTTGTTTGCTGAAAAATTCTTTTCTTTCTTCCTTAGTCACTTTAGTTTTTAAAAAATCATCGCGTTCTGATTTAAGGTTCTTTAAAAATTTCTCGCGATTTCTACGTTCATTTTTGACATACTGTTCACGCTCTTTTCCGAGTTGTTTTTGAAACTTATCGCGCTTTTTCTTAACTATTTTATTAAATTCTTCTCGCACATCTGACGGGTGCTTTTTAACTTGCCCCATAAGATTTAAAAGTAATGCTAATTCATCATTTTCTTTTTTTATGTCTTCAGGAATTTCACTGCGATAGGCTTCAAGTTGCGAGCGATCCGATTTTAATTGATACTCTTCTGAAATTACGCCGTCCTCATCATCAGAACTCCCGTTTTCAGTTCGCTCTGTTTTAATAGCACAACCAGCTAGACAAAAGACAAGTAAGAATCTACTTAGTTTATTCAATCTTGATAATTTAATAGTATCCACGACTAGCCCCTCGCCTTGTGTTTATAATAAAAATCATAGATGGACTTTCCCCTTATGACAATGAGAACTAAACTATTAATATGTTTTATAATCGCCCCGTGTACGACACTCCAGGTAGTTTTCGCAGACGCAAGATTCGCCTTATTAATAAATCGTTTCAATATCGATATACATTTTATTTATTAGCTTTAATTGCGACAGCTCTTATTTTATTTGCAGGACCTATTTTTTATTATTTAAATCAGAATTATCAATTATTTATGAAGCTAGCTTACGATACAAGCCCCTCACTTCTTATCCAGCTTGAACGCGAGAGCGTTGTTATTAATTCATTCTTATTTATTAGCTGCATCACCATGCTACTTGGCAGCCTATTGTTAGGCATTCAAGTCACGGCCAAACTTATAGGGCCTCTATACGTTCTAGAAAAGCATCTTCTACAACTCACAAAAGGAAATTGGTCCATTCATCCAGTGCGCACAAGACATAATGATGAGTTTCAAGAACTTATTGGTGCTTACAACTATTTTTACAAGAGCCTGCAGGCACAAACTCAAAACGAAATAAAAATTTTAAAAAAACTCTCTATTGATCCAAACAATCGTGAAGCTTATCGATTATGGCAAGATTTAATTAAAACTAAGTCACAGCAGTTAGACATAAATTCTAGCGATCTCGACGCCGCCTTGCAGCCATCTCCGCTTTCGCGTCACGCTTCTTAATATCCTCACGTTTATCAAAATGCTTCTTACCCTTTACTAAAGCGATCTCAACCTTAGCACGACTTGCTTTAAAATAAACCTTAAGCGGAATGCAAGAATAACCCTGCTCACGTAATGCTCCGTAAATTTCATTCAACTCTTTTCTATTTAACAATAATTTACGCAGTCGTTCAGGAGCATGATTATTATAACTGCTATTTTTATATTCAGCGATGTGAGCATTCTGCAAAAAAGCTTCATCTCCTACAAAAGAAACATAAGCATCTTTTAGCTGACACTGTTTAGCTCTTAAAGACTTCACTTCACTCCCAGTTAGAGAGAGGCCAGCCTCATAAGTCTCAATAATATGAAAGTCAAAGCGAGCTTTGCGATTTTCAGAAATAATCAAAATACTCATGACAGCTTCACTTACCAAGCTCTAGCTTTTGATACAAGCTTATAAACTCTTCAACTTTAAGTTCTTCAGCCCTTACTGTGGGCTTTAAACCCATTTCTGCTAAAACCTCATCTAGTAACTCCGCAGGAAACTGTCTTGCTGCTAGATAGGGTCGTAGATTATTGACCAAGTACTTTCTTCTTTGATGAAAAGCGGCTTTAACTAAATTAATAAAAGCACCGGGCTGCAAATCAGCTGCAACAATTTTAGGGCGGAACTCTAACACTCGGCTCACCACTTTCGGAGGTGGAAAAAAAGAGCTTGCTCCTGCATCTACCAGTTTATCAATTTGCCAAAAAGTTTGTGCAACAACACTGAGCATGCCGTAAGAATCTGTTTTAGATTTAGCCTGAATTCTCTGCGCTACTTCTTTTTGAAACATGAGAATCATACCTAAGAGCTTATTATTAAGTGGAGAGAGTTCCATCACAATGCCAGCTGAAATTTGATATGGTAAATTACTTATCAATAAAATGGGTTCTGAAAGTTTATTTAGCTCAGCTTCCCATGCAAACTTCAAAGCATCTTGCTCGATAAGATTTACACCACGTTCACGCCAATAAGCACTAAATCCTCGATCCAACTCAATTAAA
>CAYMKD010000183.1:0-5643 GCA_964390435.1 uncultured Pseudobdellovibrionaceae bacterium
CAAAATGCCTATTCAATTTGGGCCATAGTTGCTATACAAAATGAAAATAAAACTATTGAAATTATTCATTTTTTATGCTAAAGTGTATAGCATATGAAGCCCAAAGAATACTCACTTTCTTTAACTGTAAATGGCCGTAATATTAGGAAAGTGTTGATTGGGCGTCATTATGAACTTAAGCATGGTCATTATATGACTGATGAGTTGATTCTTGAGCTTGTCATGGCGCTTGACGGAGAAAGATTTGCTGTTGACTCGACATCTGACCAGATTGAGTATTTTGCTGCTGATGTAATTCACTCTGAAAGCTCAAAAGATAAAAAAATTTATAGAATTATTTGGTTATTTGAAGGTGATGAAATGGAAATTCTTGGAGTTCTTAATGCTTATCGACGCCGCAAAAGGAAAAAACTATGAGAAATAAAAAGATAAAATCAAAACTAGAAACGCTTACGACTAAACAAATTGAAGCGATTTCCAAACAAGCTGAAGCCAGAGAGGATATTCCCCTGGTAAAGTCCAAACAAGTTAATATGCGATTAAGTCCTGAGACCCTTAATAGAGCGAGACGACTTGCCAAAGCTCAGGGAAAACCAGTAACTTCATTTTTAGCGACACTTTTAAAAGAAGACATTGAACGTCTATGGAAGTTTTTTGATAAACCAGCTTGATCTACTAATACAAACCAAGACTCTTGGTGAGGCGTACGCTGTGCTTAATGAGCTCAGTCAAAGTCTCAAATTGAGTCACTTAGAAGTTAGGCCTTTAGCGGTCGAGGCTGTGCTTTGGGTGAGTTTTGATAAAAATCAAGAAGAAGCAGCCAAAGAAATTTTGTTGAAGCATAAAATATTAAAGCATCACTTAATAGAAGATCTAAGTGTTATGGTTCGAAATGCTTATTATGGCCTTAGTTCCGCAGTTTTAAAAAAAGAATTATTAATTTTAGAGCATCAGAATTTAGGATTGATTTTTGATTGCACCAACGAAGTTATAAAATGTGGGGCTGAGGTTATCGAAATTTCCTGTCCTTATAATAGCCATGGAGTGGCTCGCGCTTTTATTACTTCAGAAAAAGAGTTAAAATCTTATTTACAGTCTTTGGGTTCAATATCGGGATTAAATATAAGTTTAATTGAAAATCCGAGCAATCAAATTAAAGAGTTATTTTAAAAAAATAACAAAACTGAAGGTATTTTAAGAGCTACAGGCCGCATTTTTCAGCCGCCATTTCAAAACGTTTTTGCCATTCTTTTTGTTTCTCATTTCTTAAAATAGAAGCATAAGTCCGGATTTCTTGTAGATATTTGCGGTCGAGTTCACATGCCTTATTATAAGAGGTTAAAGAGAGCGCTAAGTTTTTGGTTTCAAAAGCTGATTTCCCAACCCCAGCGAGAGCACGAGCAGATTTAGAATCTGCTTTAACTGCAAGCTCATAGTGTTTTAATGCAACGGCATAGTTTTTTTGATTTTCCATTGTTTGTCCGTAAGTCCACTGAACAAACTCTGATTTTGGAAACATTTGTGCAGCTTTTTGTAGTATTTTAACGGCTTGCTTTTCGTTGCCACTGTCCTTTAAATACTGACTCCAATAGACATGAGAATCTGGAAAGCGAGGCTGGACAGATACGGCCTGTGGACAATAAGTTGCCGCCTGATCAAAATAACCGTCAATCACATTAAGTCGACAAAGCTCTTGTAAATATTCAGGTTTTTCTCCCCACAATTTAAGCATATCTTGATATAAAACTCTTAGCTCGTAGGTGTTTTTATTTTGTTTGAATGCTGTAATAAGCCCTTCATAAGCTGGCCTGTAGCTTTTATTTATAGCTATTGCAGCTCTAAAATTTTGAATAGCTTCAAGATCTTTCTGCGCGTTTAAATAAGCTTGTCCGAGCATCGTAAGAGCTTGATAGTCTTTGTCATCATCTGCATGCAGATTATTTAAAACTCGAATTTGATTAATATAATCTTTTTTATTTTCAAAAGCTTTTGCTAATAACAAAGAACCTGATTTTGGAAGTTGATCAGCAAAGCTTTTTAGTAAATCGATGGTTTTTTGCTCTTCACTGTGTTGAAAATAATATTTAGCCAGTTTAAGTCGCGTATTTAAATCAGCAGGATTTTTTTCTAAATGTTGGTGTGCATTTGCTAGCCATTTGTCCTGCGATTGTGACGAGTGCGAAGCTATCGCAGTGAATAGACTTAAATAAATCAATAAAATCAGGGGCTTTCTCAATTTAAGCCAAGGCCTAAAGACGCCGATAAGACAGTCATAGAGATTGGTTTTCATAAAATAAATACTATTACGAAAATTATGTTGTTTAAAGCATTAAGAAGAACATTTACAAATCAAAAAGGTGCAGGACTTGTGGAGTATCTGCTTTTATTGATTATTGGTGTTTCTTTGATATTGGGTTTAATGAACCAGTTTTACCGGCCCTTTGGTCAGTGGCTGACTAATTACACAGGGTCTTATCTTCAGTGTCTGTTAGAAACCGGGGAGCTACCAGCTCTTGGTGGTACAACTTCAGGCGAATGCAAACTAGACTCTCTAAAAAATGTAGCTCAAGCAACTTCCAGTTCTCCAAATTTAAAATCATCTTCAAATTCTTCAAACTCATCAACATTAAATAAGAGTCAGGATAGCTTTAAAGGTTCACAGCAAACAACCACAAGTAACTCTCGGGGAGCTGATAGCCGTACGAGAGGAGTAGACCGATTTTCAAAATCCTCAGTACCAGTGGGCTCTGTAGATCAATCATCTTCAGGGGCCAATGCAGATGGAAAAACAAGCTCTGGGGGGAGTGAGTTTGCAAATAGGCGCAATGTAGGAACATACGGAACTGATGGTCGTAAGAGAATTAAAGTTAATCCTTCGGGACGCTTTTTGGCCGGACTTTTAGAAAAGAAAAGCAAACATCAAAGTAAGGTTTATAAAATTCCAATTCCTAAAGAGCTACTAGCCTCTAAGTCAAAAAAGTTTACCTTAATGAAGCGCACACCAGACAAAAAAACTCATGAAGAAGAAGGCTTTTCTTTTGGTCTGATGTTTAGACTCTTCATAATTTTCTTAATTATTTTTGCCATGATAATTTTCTTTGGTAATCAAATTATGCAACTTAACCGAAGCTGGAACGAATAGCGCGCCGCATTGCCAATTATTGTTGCAACTCAAGTGCTCTTAACGATAAGCCCTTAAGTCGGGGGCGAGATGAATAAGGTTGTGCAAATCAACCAAAAGAAAACCTATTCGGTTGAGGACGTCGATCAATTATTGCCGTTGTTAAATAAAATAACAGCAGCGGCCAGTAGTGAAGTGCGCTCTCTCATAGATCAAATAGATAGTATAGCTGGTAAAAATGAATCTGCAGTCGTTGAAATAGAGTTGCAAATCAATGCTATTATCACGCGCTGGCAGTCCAAAATAGAAAAGCTGGGTGCAGAACCAAAGGGTTTATGGATTGCCGACTTTGATTTTGGTAAGGGTTTTTTATGTTGGAAATTTCCAGAAAGTAAAATCAGTGCTTGGCATGGATATGACGAGGGGTACTCTTGCCGAAAACCAATTGAAAAACGAGTTGACAGGACAGGTGCTGAGCCTCAAATGTAGCCCCCATGCAGATTGCTTTAGTTCAAACAAATCCAAGGCTTGCTAGCTTTGCTCACAATCGTGAGGAAATCTTAATTCATATTCACGATGCTAAATCTAAAAACTGTGATTTAGTTGTATTTCCAGAGTGCTCTTTATTTGGTTATCATCCTTTTGATTTACTAGAAAGAGTAGAACTAATAGATGATCAATTAGCAGAATTAAAAAAACTCTCTAAACAGATGCCTAAAGAAATTTCTGCACTAGTTGGCTTTATCGATAAAAACAAAAAATCATTAGGTCGTCCCTATTACAATGCGGTCGCTTTATTACAAAAAAACAAAAAACCACGAATCTTTTATAAACAACTTTTGCCAACAGTTGATGTTTTTGATGAAGCCAGATTTATTGAGCAAGGTCAGATAAGCAAAAATCATTTTGTATTAAAAGGGCAGAAAATACTCCTTACCATATGCGAAGATATTTGGGCGTGGCCTCAAAATAAAAAAAGTCATTATAATTATAATCCGCTTCAAGATTTAAAAGGCAAAAAGTTTGATTTAATTATTAACATGAGTGCTTCGCCATTTTTTCTAGGAAAACTAAAACTGCGAGAATTCATGGTTAAATCAACAGCTCGTTTTTTTAAAGCACCAATGATTTATGTAAATATGGTTGGAGCTCAGGACGAGGTTATTTACGACGGATCTAGCTTTGCGGTAGATTCAACTGGTAAAAAAACTTTGGCCTTAAAGCGTATGTCCGAAGATTTTCAAATTTTTAAACTAGGTGAAAAAAATAGAAATCAAGTTTCAAAAAAAGAAAATGAAACTGAGCTTTTAAGAAAAGCACTTGTTTTGGGACTAAAGGATTTTGTAAGTAAAATTGGAATGAGTCGTGTTCATTTAGGTCTAAGCGGAGGGATTGATTCTGCTGTCGTGGCTTGTCTTGCAGTAGATGCTCTTGGAGCAGAAAACGTGGCGGGACTGGGCCTACCAGGGCCCTATAGTAGTGATGAAAGTTTAAAGTTAGCTCAAGAGTTGGCAAAAAATTTAAATATTAAATTTTATGAACTATCTATTAACGAAAGTTTTCATCATATCTCTCAAGAATTAGCTAAACATTTAGATGTTCGTGGGTTTGGTATCGTCCATGAAAATTTGCAAGCGAGGCTTCGTGGTCTAAATTTAATGGCATTCTCAAACTCTAAAAACAGCCTGTTATTGTCTACGAGTAACAAGGCAGAGATTGCTTCGGGATATAGTACTTTGTACGGAGATATGTGTGGCGGCCTTATGCCCATCGGAGATTTAAGTAAGGCTCAAGTGTATCAGTTAGCAGAGCTATATAATTTAGATAAAAAAATAATACCTCAGCGTATTATCACGCGTGATCCAACGGCAGAATTAAAGCCTGATCAGAGAGATCAAGATACTTTGCCGCCGTATGATGATTTAGATAAATCAGTTGTCAACTTAGTGCAAAAATTTGCAAAAGCTAAAACAGAAACAGATAAGTGGTTATTAAGAAAAATATATCAATGTGAATTTAAACGCTGGCAAGCGCCACCTATTTTAAAAGTAAGCTCTCATTCTTTTGGACGTGGTCGCAGATACCCAGTTGCCTTTTATAAAAAGTGACAACTATCTATTTCTGCTAACATTACATTTGCAAAAGTTGTTCTCTAAAGTAGGCTTAGTTGTTTTGCCTGCCTAATAATTTGCGGAAATCGAAACTCTGGCTTACCGGTAAGATTAATTAAAGAGTTAATTTCTGGAAACTGCCCATTGGGGCTCATTTTTTTTAATATATTAACAAATAAATGTCCGCAGTAAGTGGCATCCTCTTCTGCTCTATGAAAATTAGAGCTAGGAATTTTTAAATACTGTACAAGTGTTCCTAACTTGTAGTTAGCAAGACCTGGATAAACTTTGCGCGAGATAGCCAAGGTATCTAAAATAATTCCTCTAGGAGCTGGGGATTCATGTTTTTTAATATCTGCAATTAAGAACTGAGCATCAAAGTTAGCATTATGTGCAATGATGGGATCATCA
>CAYMKD010000184.1:0-5600 GCA_964390435.1 uncultured Pseudobdellovibrionaceae bacterium
AGTTATTGTAAATGTTGAGGAATTAAGAAACAAAACGGCACATACGGCACTCTTTAATGCTGAAGTGGATTCAGATGGCACTATTAGACGTAAAAGTCTAGTCTATCGCGCAGGATTTCACTACACTCCTTCATTAGCACTACAAACATTTCTTGTAGCAACAGGCAAACAGGCTCATGTTTTTTTCAACATAGATCCAAAAAATTACCGACAAAAAACAATTACAGATTTTAAAATTGTAAACCCAGAAACCGAAGAAGCCTTCTCTGTTCCTGTTGATAAAAGAGCTCGCTTGCGTATTAATTATGCGGGGCCTCAGATGATGTTTCCTCACCTAAGAGCCTCTGAGTTATTTCATGATAACCCAACAGCTTTAATCTCAGAACGAGTTTGGAATGAAAAAGAAAAAAGTTTTAATATTGAACAAAAAAGAGTTAATAAAGCAGAGTTTATAAAAGATAGAATTTTTGTCATAGGCGCCACAGCTATGGGTGTTTATGATATGCGAGTCACCCCCTTTGAAAAAATATATCCTGGAGTGGAAACTCACGTAAACATTATTAATAATCTTATTTCTCAAAACTTTTTAAAAACTCATGCTCAAGAAAAAAACTACATGCTCTCTCTAATATTTGTTCTTGGAGTTTTATTGAGCATTGCTTTATCTAGAGCAGGAGCCTTAATAGGATTATTTATAACTTTCTTATCGGTCTTTATAATCTACTCTGTAGATAGATTCTTCTTATTTAAAAATGGCTTTGTTGCCACAACAGCTTTTCTGCTTTTTTTAATACTATTTCTATATGTATTTATGACTTTCTATAAATACCTTACTGAAGAGAGAAAAAAGAAACATCTCCGCAGTACTTTCTCTAAATATGTTTCACCATCTATTGTTGATGAGATTCTTAAAGACCCAAGCAATGTTGAGTTGGGGGGAAGAAAACAAAAAATGACTGTTTTTTTCTCAGACGTCCGAGGTTTCACCACTATTTCTGAAAAACTAGATCCACAAGTTTTATCAAAAGTTCTAACTGATTATTTGACCCCAATGACGCAAATTGTCTTTTCTAATAAAGGAACTCTTGATAAATATATGGGCGACGCTTTAATGGCTTTTTTCGGTGCTCCTATTTTCTTTAATGACCATGCAAAGTTTGCCTGCAGAACAGCCCTGCAATCGATTGAGAAATTAAAACTTATTCAAGCCGAGTTTAAAGAAAAAGGACTTCCTGAAATTGATATTGGTATTGGTCTTAATACTGGTGAGATGAGCGTCGGAAACATGGGATCTGATATTGTCAGAAGTTACACAGTTATGGGAGACTCCGTAAACTTGGGCTCTCGTCTTGAAGGTATTAACAAAGAGTACGGAACACGTATTATCATAAGTGAGTTTACTTATAATGAAGTGAAGAGCTCTTTTACTGCGCGCGAAGTGGATCGCGTTCGAGTTAAAGGGAAAAATCAGCCTATTCGTATTTTTGAACTTATCTGTGAAGGACAACCTCCAGCAGAAACAGCTGAATTATTAAAACATTTTCTTTTAGGCTATGAGGAATATCATAAAAAGAATTTTTCTGCCGCACTCGAACATTTCAACAAAGCACTGAGTGTTAAGCCCGATGATTCTGTGTCCACACTGTATGTTGAGCGCTGCCAAGATTACATTACAGAACCACCTCCTGCTGACTGGGATGGGGTTTATGTAATGAAAACCAAGTAAGGTTTAAATAGTCCATGCGAAGAATATTGTTTTTATATTTTGCTCTAACTTGCTTCTCTACTCAAGTGTCAGCTCAAGCTAAAATTCAGGGTATTTTAATAAATGCGGACTCTATGTTTAGAGACTCTGAAAAAGGCACCGTTGAGCTTAATGGCAATGTACAAGTTATTTTTAAGAACCAACATCTTTCAAGTCAAAGAGCAAAAATCTGGCTAAATGCAAAAAAAGTTGAAGCCGAAGGCGATGTGGTAGTTACCACTCCTACGGCCAGCATTCATGGCAATAAAGTATTTATGAACTATGAAACCAATGTAGGTGTTATTTATGATGGTTATATACAATCCGGACAAGTTCTATTTGAAGGTGATATCATTAATAAAGAAGGTGAAAACGAATACACTGCAATTTCTGGCAAGTATACAGCCTGCACCACTTGCCCACCAGGCTGGAGTTTTTCAGGTAGTAAAATTAAAGCCACTCTGGGTGGCTATGCCAGAATCAATAATACTTTTTTACGAATAGGCAGTGTGCCAATTTTGTGGCTTCCCTACTTAGTTGTTCCCTTAAAAAGCACAAGACAAACTGGCTTGCTCATCCCAGAATTTGAAAGTTCAGAAAAAGGTGGCTTCGCGATATCTCAACCTTTTTTTTGGGCTATGTCGAGAAGCTCTGACTCAACTTGGATACTTAAAAATTATGAAAAACGTGGTGTTAAAACACTTGTAAACTATCGTTATAAACCCTCTCCTCTTAGTTTTGGTGAACTCAATGCAGCTACATTACGAGATAAAGCCTATGCCAATGGAGATCGATATAAGCTCTATCGGAGTCCAGAGGGCAGGGACAGTGTCCCCGATAGATGGTTTCTAAAATACCATCATTATTTTGACTTACCAAATGACTTTATTCAAAGATCACAAGTTAATTTAGCCAGTGATCTTCAGTACGCTAATGATTTTCAACATGAATCCCGCATTAGTGACGACTCAGCAATGGAGAATCGATTTTCTTTAACTAAGAATTTAGAGAGCACTCATTTTAGTCTAGATACTTCTTATTACACGAACTTAGTTAAATCTAATCCATTAGCTACAAATGAAGATTCCGTACACAGACTTCCTGAACTGCGAGTCACCTCAACAGAAAAGCACCTATTTAATACTCCAATGCTTTACAGTTTTGATTTTAATTACGTTAATTTTGCACGAAATAATTATTCTTATGATGAGGTTATTACCGAATACAGTAATGGAAAAATATCTGATCGTTATTTAAACGGCAATTGCAAACACTCAGATGCTCCAGGTTGTTATTATAGTCGAAATGGTACTTTTGAAACTATCAACAATCCCGACGGAACAACTACGAGTGGGCTTATTAGGGCTGGTCAGCGACTCGACTTTTCCCCTTCACTTTCCTACCCAGTTCATTTAGGTCGCTTTTTAGATATCATGCCAAAATTAAGTTATAGAGAAACTCAATACTATTTTTCAGTTGGTGAAGATCCAAATACAACCCGTAGACACGTCCGGGCAGAGGTATCAGCTAGAACAACTTTGAGTTCAATTTTCAATGGCAGCGGTGGCGTAACAGGCAACAGGTATAAACACGAGTTTCAACCAGAACTTATAGCTACAAGTATCCCGTGGATAGAGCAACCTAAGCATTCTTTTTTTGGAAGCTTTGAAGAGTCTGACATTCCTTTTTTCTCTAGAGAAGCGCTAAGCAATGAGGATGTTAAAAGTGATTATGGCTTGCAGTTTGATTATAATGATCGCCTCTACGATCGAAAACTTTTAACACTTGCCCTTACTAATAAACTCATTCAAAAACGTTGGGTTGATGGCATTCCAAGCTACCGACAGTTAGCAACTTTAAGAATTTTTCAATCCTATGATGCCTATCAAGCTGATCGAGGCAACAGACCTTGGTCGACAGTAACATCTATATTTGATCTAAGGCTAGATAATGTAGAAAGTTATTCTATTATAGATTATCTGCCTTACCACAATGTGAATAACACTTCTTCAAATATAAAACTCATAGACTCTAGTGGTAATTTTGTCCAGTTTGGTCTTAATCAACAATATGTGGTTTCCACAGATGATGTTGCTGTTGAATCTATAAAAGACTATATTTTAGCAACAAGCTTTAATACCAAATACGTTAATCTTTTAGGAAGAATAGAGCATGATTCTCTTTACCAATCAAAACCAGAGGGGCAGCAAAAAAGTATTAAAGCATGGGCTATAGCAGCTCTTTTAAAACCCCCTGGAGACTGCTGGTCTATCCTCTTAGTTTCAGAAAATACTGGCAAAGACACTGTCTATAACTTTGCATTCAACTTTGTTTTTGATGGAGTAAAACAGAGCAACTTATCTTCTAATTTTTTAAATTCCTATGGATTCTAGACTGTCTAATATTTTTTAGTCAGTGTTTAAAAGGTTTACGCCGAGAAGAGTTATAGCCGATTAAGATCTGGACGCCAATTTGCAATTGTAAAAAGGCAGGGATCTTTAGGGGGCGTTTGTATGAAGACTATAATTAGATTGTGTCTATTTGGGACACTTTTACTTAGCTACCAAAACTGTTCACAAGTTGATTTTGCACCGCAAAGCGAAACTGCCTTCGCATCAAAAAATGGAACTTTTGATGAACAAGGAAACCTCATACCACCTTGTCGAGTATCTACATCAGAAGTTGTAAAAACAACTAAAGTTCTATTTGTTGTGGATGCTTCAGGGTCAAATACATCAACAGATCCAAAAAAAAATTTTCGCCATGGAGCTATTAAAAATTTTATTGATGAATATCAGGTTAAACCAAATTTTAAATGGCAATTTATGACTTTTCAAAAAACAGAAGCCGTCTCTTATGTTATGGATGGCTCACAAAATCCAAAGTTTGCAGATCAAGCTTCTGATATACAACAAGCACTAACTACTTTTTTATCAAGTAAGGATTCAGGCACCACTCCTTATCGCTTAGCCTTTGACGAAATAAAAAGAAACATTACTTCTGATCCTGACTACTATTTAGCCGATAGACCAAACTATGCCATTCTCTTTATGTCAGATGGTAAACCTTCTGATATGTGTGAGAATTATGACCCTAATAAAAACTGCTCACCAACTAATTTAGATTTATGGATGCAGAAAGTAGATGCCCTAATTCAATTAGATCCAACTCATATTACTATCAGTACTGTTTATTATGGCCCTGAAGATTCAGAGGCGTCAGATAATCTAAAACAGATGGCAATCTATGGTAATGGCCAATTTGTTGATACAAATAAATCAGGTCAAAACATTAAAATGAGTGATGTGATTACTGTTCCAGGTGGCGAGTGCCAACAAGATACTTCTAAAAACTAAAGGTAAACCCAAGCTCAGCTCCTGCGATGCTTTGCTCTTTTATCAGGGGTTGTAGATAAGGACGAAAACCATAGTCGTCTTCGTACATCAATTCCTCATCTGTGGGCATGGGCTCTGCAGAGCTACTATCCTTAGACCAAAAATTAATATAAGCACCTAATAAAATTCCAGCATAAAGACCTATTGAGGCACCTTTTGAAATATTACTCATATGATTCGCCGGATCTTCACTAAAAGCGAGAGAAGCCGCACCAACAAGCGCACCGGCTAAAGCTCCGTAAGTGCTTGTCATCAAAAAGTCTCTAGTTTCATCTGCATGAGCTTTATTAGAGGTAGATATTATCCCAATTGCTAATATTAAGTTTATTATTATGATATTTGATCAATTAGTGTTCCTATTAGTTTTTATAATTTTTATATACGATTAAGATGAAGATTTTCTGGTATTGATTTTTCTTGTTCCTGATCGTTAAGTTTCTGAGCTTATTTTTCTTGTCATG
>CAYMKD010000185.1:0-5576 GCA_964390435.1 uncultured Pseudobdellovibrionaceae bacterium
GTGTCGAGTCTAAGCAAACCACTCTTTCTATATTTTTGCTTTCTTTTAAAACATTCGTTATTTCTTGACCCATTCTTCCTGAACCACCAACAAGAGCTAGTTTTATTTTTTTTGTTTTTTTCACAATAGCCCCAGTTCTTTCATCTCTTTTTTTAAGGGCTCATGATGCTTTGAAGCAAGTTCACACAAAGGCAGTCTTAGCTCTGGGCTATCAATAATACCTTGCCAATAAAGCGCCATTTTTAACGGGATCGGATTAGCCTCACAAAAAAGCTCGTCAAAAAGTGTTTTATACTTTTTGGAATCCTCAGCATCTTTTCCAAGTTGAACTTGCTTTTGCCAGTCGAGCATTTCTTTTGCAACAACATGTGAGGTTACCGAAATAACCCCGTCTCCACCAGCTTTTAAAAAATCAACATAGGTGCCATCATCACCTGAGAGTAAAATAAAATCTGGACTACAGCTTTTTCTAATGTCGGTGGCAAAAGCAATATTTCCTGAAGCCTCTTTAACCCCAATAATATTTGAAATTTTTGAAAGATCAATAATTGTATTAAGCTCTAAACTAGTAATGGTTCTTCCAGGAACATTATAGAGAATTACGGGAATGGATACAGACTCAGCTACAGTTTTGAAATGTGCTACAAGCCCTCTTTGTGGTGGTTTATTGTAATAGGGAACAACAACTAAAATTGCATCTGCTTTAAGTGCTTGTGCTTGTTTTGAATCTTCAACTGTTTTAGCTGTTGAGTTGCTTCCTGTGCCCATAATAATTGGCACCTGACCTGAAACTTCTGCTTTTACAAAATTTAAAATGTTTTTTCTTTCTTCTGATGTGAGTGTTGGACTCTCTGCTGTTGTGCCGTTCACTACAAATCCACCAATGCCATCATCAAGTTGATGTTTTACAAGGCGCTTTAGAGAGGTAAAATCAACCTCTCCTTTTTTAAAAGGAGTAATGAGAGCTGTTATAACACTTTTAAAATTCATTTTTCACCTACTTATAAAATTCGATATCAAAAACTATCTTAGCTGGACCAGTTAATTCTGGATGTTCATTTTTTTTAAAATCTACTTTAAGTTGTCCGCCAGGCACATCTACAAGGTAACTTTTCTGTTCTTTATCTGCTAGACATGCCGCTTTTGCTGCAGCAACTGCTCCTGTTCCACAGGCCTGAGTAAATGCCTCAACTCCTCTTTCAAAAGTCATGCTACCAATCAAATGACTTTGTTTTTTCCAAAAGTAAGTTATATTACTACCTTTAGGTAGAAAATCTTTGTGTCCTCTTAAGGCACGTGCTTGTTCGACTTTTTCTTTTATTTTTGGTTCCTTACTAAGCTCTAAAACAAAATGTGGCACGCCAGAATCTATGTAAAAACCCTGAAGCTGCTCGCCAGAAAGTTGAACCGTTTTGCCCTCTTGCAAATCCTTAATTGCTGGCATTGAAACACAAACCTTATTTTCCCCTAAAACCTCTGCATACACTGAGCCAGCAAGAGTTAAAAAATGAAGTTTTTGTTTTTTTATATTCATTTTTTCTTTGGCATAAATGGCCACACATCTCGCTGCGTTTCCACACATCTCAGCACTTGAACCATCTGAATTAAAAAAGTGCCATTTTAAATCAGCTTGGGGCTCAAATCGCTCAAGCCAAATAAGCCCATCGGCTTGTAAACCTTCTGTTTGTTGACAGTATCGCTGCGCCATTGAACTTAGCTGTTTGTCAGCTAGCTCTGAACTATCACTAATTAAAAATGTATTCCCTGCACCGGACAGAAAGCTCCATTTTATTTTCATTTTGACCTTGAAGGATTTGGCGGCGGGTCATCTTCCCAATCAATGTCATCAGGATTTGGTACTGGTTTAATATTGAGCTCTTCTGTAGCTTTTTGAAAAACTGGTTGTCCACGGCCAATTTCAGCTGGCTCTAAGGGTGCCTCTGGATCACCCCGGACACCACATCCGATTGCAGATAAACAAACTGTAAAGTATAGGAGCTTTAATAAAAGACTTTTCATGGCCCTAGTTAATCAGAAATTGCTAGTTTCTTCAAATACTCCTCAACCTCAGGCAGGCGGCGACATAAGAAAGGCTCTGCTATGTACTTGCGCATAGCTCGTGTACTTAAATTTTTGCATTGGGTCACATAACTTCTAGCTGGTTTTTCTGCTTTTTGGCCTTGGCTATTTAGTATTTTCCACCGCCAGTAAAAAGGCTCTGGATATTGTGGCTCCTGCTTTTGAGCGTGAGATAAAACCTCAAGTGCTTTATCGCTCTTATTTGTTTTTGATAAAGCCTCTGCTTCTAAACACAAGCCAAGAGCGTTTAGCTTGATAAATTTAAACTCTTCCGTGTTCAAAAATTCAAAAAACTTTTCCCATTGTTGGGCACATACTAGGCTTTGTGCATAAGCTAAGTTAGCATCTTCTGACTGAGGGTGAACTTTACGAGCTCGCTCTATATAGCCACTCGCACTCACGCAGTCTTGTTGTAACAAAGACGTTCTTGCTAGAGACAACAATATAGACACATTGTTTGGTTCAACTTTAAGGGCTTCTTGAGCTCGACTTATAGACATATTTAAGTCCGTGTTTTTTACAGAAAGCGATAGCTCATAAAGCTGTTGGGCTTTGTCAGTAAAAAAGATATTAGCAATCTGCTCAAGTGTCTCTGCTAGCTCTTTATAAGCTTTTGACTTTTTATCTTCTTTTTTCATCGCTTCAATCAATTCAGCACTTGCTAAAAGGCGATTTTGCTGCTGACTAAATTCATAGGCTTTTTCAATGCTTTTCTTATATTTTGAGTTGGACGTTTTTTTGACCGTCTTGGCTAGCAGTGGGTGACAAAATAAAAGGGCCACAACGAGTGTGACCCTGAGTTGTAATTGTATTTTAAACAAAAATTAAAATCCTTATTACTTTTTAATAAATGATGTTAGCTCAATAACAACTTCGCCAAATTGACTTGGAGAAAGCGACTTAAGCATTCCAGAAATAGGAATTTGCTTAGGGTTGGCCCACTGTTGTATCTCTGTATTGTCGCTTTTATTGCGCGCTTTAATATAAACTGCATCAAAAGTTCCTGCTGGTACAGTTACATTAGATTCTTTAATTTAAATAAGCTCTAAATAATAAGCACTTTGTGGAGTTTGTTCTTCCCCGTTAACAATTAATCTAATTGTACGGCCGTCATTGGCATCAATTAAAACTTCGATTTTTTGTTTTCCTAAAAAGCCTAGGTCCATATCTTGATCTAACCAAAAACCTTCTGATACTTGTTCACGAACTTTCATCACCATAGTGCCAGAAATAAAACCCATTTTTAAATTGTAGTTGTTCGTGTCGCCAACCTTCCAATTTAAACCACGACTTTGCACTTGTTCTTGAATCATTTGGGCTTGTGACTCAAAAACCGCCATTGGTAGGCTTTGATTTGCATTTGCACTAACACCTGCAAACATTGCAACTGTTAATATTAATTTTGAAAACATAGAGTCCCTCCTTGTTGGAATCGTGGACTTATTTTTTCACGCTCAGAACAAGAGTCAACAAATATAATCTAATGCTATCTATTGATTGAGATTAAAGTTTATTAATTAACACGGGGCGGGGCTTGCTGCCGTTTGCTGGTCCTACGACGCCTTCTCGCTCAAGAACTTCAATCATTCGAGCAGCACGAGGATAACCCAAGCGATACTTTCTTTGTAGTAGAGAGGCGCTGACCTCTTTTAAACTTGCTAAATCCGCAACAATTTCATCGTAACGATCATCATAGTCGTCTTCTGCGTCATTAAAAAGTCCCTCATCTGATGAAACACTATCGGTAGTGCTTCCTTCAAGTGCACGCACTGCAAGAGGGTCAAAGCTTGGCGGCGCTTGATCTGACCAAAATTTAGCCAAAGCATTGATTTCAGGCTCACTGAGCCATGGACCGTGATGTCTCGCTGGCTTTGCAACTCCTGGCGATAAAAAGAGCATGTCTCCACGGGCAAGAAGTCTCTCGGCTCCAGCCTCATCTAAAATTATTCTTGAATCCATTTTACTAGCAACTTTAAAGCTTATGCGTCCTGGAATATTTGTTTTTATAAGACCGGTTACAACCTCTTTGCGTGGCGACTGCATTGCTAGAAGCAAATGAATACCACAAGCTCTTGCCATTTGTGCTAAGCGCACCACGGTTTGCTCAATATTATTTTTATCCACTGCCATGAGGTCACCGAACTCTTCAGCAACAATTACAATGTAGGGTTGAGGAGTAAAATAATATTGTTCAAGTTTTTGTGCCGAGTTGAGTTCATACTCTGCATTTATTTTTTCATGCTCCGCAATTTCATCACTAGAAAGATTTTCGACAATTTCATTAAAGCCCTCTAGACCTCTGGCGCCAAATTTCTTCATAGATTTGTAACGCTTTTCCATTTCACGAACAGCCCAGCGAAGTGCGCTAACAGCTTTTTTAGGATCCGTCACAGGGGGCATTATTAAATGTGGAACCTGATTAAATGCAGCTAAGTCCACTTGTTTTGGATCAATTAAAATAAGTCGCAAAGTTTTAGGAGAGTGTCTAAATAATAAGCCAGAAATAATAGAAACAGTAAATACAGATTTTCCTGAACCTGTTGTTCCTGCAACAAGAAGATGAGGCATTTTCCTTAAGTCCACAATCTTAGGCTCTCCATTGGCCTGTTTACCTAAGGCAAGTGGTAATTTCATTTC
The DNA here is from genome assembly GCA_964390435.1 of uncultured Pseudobdellovibrionaceae bacterium. Classification (GTDB taxonomy): domain Bacteria; phylum Bdellovibrionota; class Bdellovibrionia; order Bdellovibrionales; family Bdellovibrionaceae; genus CAYMKD01. The sequence goes on from CAYMKD010000185.1 coordinate 4,717, forward strand.
TTCTTCCCAAAACTCTTCCTGCGCCAAAATATCCTTTAAATAAACTGACTCACGCTGGCTATTTGAGGTTTCAATTCCCACCACGTCTCTACCTGGAATTGGGGCAATAATTCTCACCGACTCACTACTCAAAGCCAAAGATAGGTCGTCCGCTAAATCCGTAATTTTACTTAAACGCACATTTACATTAGGTTTAAATTCAAACATCGTTACCGCCGGGCCAGGCTTAACTCCAACCACAGACCCCTCAACAGAAAACTGTTGCAGTTTGTTCGTAAGAAGTTCTGCTTTTCTGGATATTTCTTTTTCGTCAACACGCACTCGAGTTGCAGGAGGGTCTTCCAAAAGACCTAGCTTTGGAAGCTGCCAGTTTTCTATTTGTCGTCGCACCTTAGTTTTAAGCTCTACTTTTCGTCGAGCTACTGGGGGAGATTCAAAATTAGTTTCTTTAATATCGGCTGCTTGTGTAGTGGCTTTCGACTCTACTTGAGTATCCGATAAGGAAAAGAATGTTGCCGGGGTTTTTGCCGGTAGTGGAAATTTTGTTTTTTGAGGTACATTGGCTTGTGCACTGACTGCAGCTGTTGCCATTCTCTGTGCTTGTCTCTCTGCAAAACGCTCAAGAATTTGTTGGTATTGTTTTTCCAACCAAGCATAAGCTGATTTAAATAAAAGCCTTGGAAGCTTTGTAAGCTCAGAGAGTGTTTTTTCTGAAAAGAATAGCAATAACACAACAGCTATGCTCCATAATACAATGGAAACACCCGCAAAGTTAAAAACCTTAACAAGCGTCTGTGAAATCACAAGTCCTAGTAATCCACCAGCTAAAATCTGCTCAGAATAAATTCGAGCCTCTGGCC